>JAYYRF010000418.1:0-4208 GCA_036127535.1 Myxococcota bacterium
TCAAGTCTATCCATCCTTTTCGAATCCAACTTTCTCTGGCCTTGCTGTTGCCCAAAGCAACCTCATTCTTATGTCCAACCAACTCCGGAACATTAATGCGTGGCCCCCTTAAGATGGTCTTACCATCGGGGAGTAAGATGGGTATACCGATAGACGGAGCGGTAGCAGCAATACCAGAAGAGTCGAGGATATCGACGAGTTGCTGTGCAATCGCCGCGGGCTCCAAAGACTCAGAAGCGGACTCTTGAAGGGTTTGGTAAGTATACTTGAAAAGATATGCCTCGAAGAGCAGTTTTGATAGTTCGGGTGGTCCCAATCTACCCAATGCAACAGACGGCGTTTCGCTGGTCTTTTCTGCTAAATCCAAGTCGGTTAATGCAGCTCCTCTGAGTAGTCCCGCTTTGTAAGAAGGATTCAATACACTTGCATCCATGGCACTGATCACATCGTTCCCCGTATTGGATCCGCGGATCTCCATGACGATCTTCTTGGCGATCTCTTCTGGCGTGATGTATTCCATTTGACCCAAAGCGGTGATCGCTGCGAATTCTCCTCGCGTAAAGACGCCGTTTTCTCCGGTATCAACAACGGGAACTTCAAAATCTTTTTTGGGTTTGTATCCAGATTCTGATTCTCGGAGGTTCAAGCTTTTTCCTTCGAGCTTTATCTTTTTGGGTTCAAAAAGGGTGCTGTTGTTGTGTTTGTCTTTGACTTGCTGTACTCGTACACCGCGGTAACCGATCATCGCCGCGGGCTTTACCTCTTTTACGATGGGAGCGTTGGGGGTTCTCGCCAAGAGAAATAACAATCCGGTATGCCCGAAGGCAGCTTCATTCTTGGCCAGCAACTTTCGGGACGGTTTGTCTTCGCTGTGCGTGTAGGGAATGTTGAAACCCATACCGCCCGTTCCTGTGGTTCCCACCTTGAGATAAAGACGGGTTTGATACTCTGTGGTTGCACGATGAACAAATCTCACGTGACGTATGAGTTGTGGCCCCGTTTGAGAGAGCAAAAGAGCCTCGACATCTGGAATGCCTTGCTTTTTAAATCCGTCTTCACCAATCCAGGAGCGAACTTTTGCCGCACCGTCAAAGACATCTTGATAAGAGATACCCGTTGCGGTATTAACGCAGTCGACGATGACTTCTGGACGGTGCCGTCGAATCATTTGCACAAGTTGATTTTCTCCATATGCTTCCTCAAAGGAGTCATACAGAGCCGTCAAAAGCTTGGTTCGGTGATTTCGATCGGCGAGGAGTTCAGACCGATTCATGTAAGCCAGCGAAGAGGGTACAAATAGATTTCCCGATTCCGGAACGAACGCAATGCGATCTCCAAACTCTGCTTCCATTTTTCGACATGCTTCTTGCGACTCGGCCAATTTTAGGGAAGCGACCACAATCCGACGCGGCTGAAGCCGCATAACAATATGTCGACAGACCTGAAGACCGACCAAACCCGCGCCGCCCAATATTAAATAGTCGTGATACATAAACCCTCCTGACACCCAATCATAACAAACAATTATCGCTCGATCTCGACTGTCTGATCTCCTCTTTTGGAAATTTCAAAAAGAAATATATCCTTGGGTGTCGCATTTTTGAGAAATATTTCTGTTTTCATACCGAGCCGCCAAGCGTAGTATGCCGCCAGACCCAAACTGCCTGGTCTTAGCCGCCGTGCTTTCGGAATTTTCTTTAAAGCGGATACCATAATTTTTTCTGGTAAGATATCCAAAATCGGATCGAACCAAAGACCGATATAACGGCAATCCAATACCAAAGCATCAACCAAGTGCTCCGTTAACTTTCGGAGCCAATCAACGTGAATTACATGTAAAACCCGATCTCCAGCTGCGAACATCTCCACCTGGAGCGAACTTAGATTCTTAGGAAGCGAGAAAGGGATCTGCTGAATAGATACATTCGCACGTGCTTGGTTTTCTCTTTGAGAAGAAGAGAGTGCGTGTATTCGCGCTGCCAAGGGCCAATATGAATCATTTTGCTTTGCGCGCTCTTCCAAGGAACGACACCAATCCGGATCGACGGATTCACCGCTTTTCCACCAAGACCAGGTAAGAATCACCTGCTCTCCAATATTGGAGGCTTGATCGGGCGATCGTTTTGCGTATCCGATCACAGCGCGATCGATCGGATCGGATATAATCGATTCGTACGGTATAAAATCTTTTTGGATCCGCCGCATCATCCGCAGCGTAGACCAACATAAAAATTCTTTTTTTAATTCCATATGTCTCTCATTCTCTCCAATAGTCGTAATTTCCAACTCGATGATCTTAAGCTCGATATTTTATCCATCGGCGGACATTACACATGCGTTCAATTTCCACAATATAAGATAGCGATCGACATGGGCATATGTCCACAATCCGCACTAAGAGCGGATACGGTTTTTTTCACGCATCCTCATCCTGACCACATGTCGGGTGTAATTTATCATCTCTCAACACGAGAAATGATGTCGCAAAAAAAGCGGAGTACATATGTTTTGGGTGTAGAACACGTCGAAGCCTTCACGCAAATGATCGAGTCCTGGCGCAAACTGAGCAAGAACGATTTGAAGTGTACAATTGTGCCCATGTCTATCCAAAAAGAATACGATGTCCGAAAAGATCTACGGGTACAATCCTTTCGCTCCGTTCACCGAATCCCTTGTCAAGGATACACCCTCATCCGCAGAAAAAAGAAACGCAAAGAAGAATATAAAAACTATTCCGGCCCCGAGATGGCCGCTGCGCGAAAGAGGGGAGAGGAGATATCAAGAGAGGTAACGGAACGTCTTTGCTCTTTTACAGGAGATACGAGCCACCATGTTTTTGCACAGCAACCCGCTATTCTCGAGAGTAAGGTCTTGGTTACGGAAGTAACCTTTTTCTGTGATCGCGTTTCACCGGAAAAGGCAACGAGAAACGGACATCTTCATCTACAAGATTTACGACGTTACGAATCGATGTTTCAAAATGAATACATCGTGATTATGCATCTTTCTGCACGGTACGCCACCAAAGAAGTAGAACGTTGGATTGAAAACACCCTTCCCAAACACCTCAGAGAACGAATTCTCGTGGTCCCCAACGAGAGACTCCTCTAGAGCGGCTACAAATCAATTGTGTGCTTAGTTCCAGTCGCTCGGAACGGTGCACGTCGAACTGACTTCCAAATTGTTGTAGGTTAATACACCCGTCGTAGCCTCAACCATAAAACGCCAAGTATCTATTTGCCCTTGTGTTCCGTAACTCACTTTCCAACCCGGTTTAATACCGCTTAACTGATACCAAAGAGCTTCTGAAGGCCTATCTGCAGAATCGTAATACACAAAGACAACGCGTTCAGAATCTCGGCACAAGGCACCTCTTTGCTCTGAATTTTCATCGAACCAAGCTTCTGTTTCCGTCTCTGAATTGTACGTTGTTTCAAATACCATCAAGGCTTCCACCGATACGTCCGGAAAGCTTCCCCACTGTTGAAAAGGCGTGTAGTACGTGCTGGTCGAATCCACTGCAGGAAAATTCTCAAAGTGATCTTCGTCGGGAATTCCCCAAACGTACAACTCCAAATTTTCCGTTAGGGTCGAAGAATGCAAGCCGTTGTAATAGATTCTTCTGTGTGTTCTTTGGGTCAGATCCGACACCAGAGGATCTTCAACGATCCAAGAAAGGGGTCGCAAGCCAAGTTGATTTTTGGGGCAAGTCCCGTCCGAAGAATCGCTGCAGCTCGGATCCGTCCAATTGTTTTCAACGGAGGCAGACACGTTGTATCTTGGAACGAGATCGTCCAATTCAATTTCGATCGGCATGAGTTCATAGGTGGCTTCGCTATCGGTGGACAAAGCCTCAACCGTGTTGATGGTTGCCTGCTCGAAAGAAGTTAAGTTCCACTTGTTTTGGAACCCCATGTCCTGGAGAGATGGAGACAAAACACCTTGGGTGTAACTCAAAAGCGTTGTCGAAGACCAAACGTGAAAATCTCCATCTTCGAGTTGTGGGTCCAAATCAGCCGCGGATATCTGTGTTGTTGGCTGTTGGGGTATCAAACTACAAGAATGAGAGGACAAACTCGGATCCGAGCAACTAATCTTCTCTTTCGAAATCATGGTGATGTAGTAAAAAGACCACTTTGGAGCATCCGCTGCATTGTTTTCTTCTTCATCATCGTCCGTAACAATGTTTTTGAGATTACCCGGAGCCG
>JAYYRF010000419.1:0-10773 GCA_036127535.1 Myxococcota bacterium
TGCCGATCTAAAGTATCAGCTTTTTGAAAGAAGCCGTGAGGCACTGCAAAAACTGCTCGAAGAGCGACCACAGATCTTTGTTTTTGACGACATCCACAACGCACAGCCACTGCTTTTGGAATTAATTCAATATCTCCAAAAGATGTTGATTGAAAACGATCAACTTCCCCTACTCTTGCTTTGCTCAGGCGATCTCGCTCAACCGATACCATCGGTCGTACATACCTTGGAAAGACTTACCGCACTCGATATATCCGACATTCTTGAAAAGATGTGCGGCAAAGATCCGGGCATTCCGCAACTCGCAACCAAGCTGCACAAAGAAACCGAAGGCATCCCCCTCTTCTTGGTTGAGTTTATCCACACCCTAATCAGAAATGGGCAAATTCTACACGGGAAACGATTTCGATTTACCACGCCCCCCGGAAAGATTGCAGATATGTCGTTTGATATACCACCTGGCATACGTCAAATCGCACGGGAACAACACAAAGAGTTATCTGACATCTCTCGAAACATCGTAGAAATATTAGCCGTTGGTGGAAAAGAATTAGATGTAGACATCATTCTCGATAGTCTTGAAGAAGATGAAGATCTCGTACTCGATAACCTCGAGAGATTGGAAAAGAGAGGGGTACTCTCTTGCCGGTATATCGGTATGGATCCGTGGTACGAACTCGCCCGAAGGAAATACGGAACCATCGTATACGAAGAGATGAACAGTCAAAAAAGACTGTCCTATCATCGAAGCATCGCAGAGAACTTGGAATCAAGGGGCTCGATTGGTGTATCCTCTGCGCAACAAATCGGTGAGCACTACCGCCTGGCACACGAAGCCGGAAAAGCCTATCAAGTCTTAGCGACCGCCACACTTCGTCTGTGGGATCGCGGTTTGGCTGCGGAATGCGTGGAACTACTCCAACGTGCCACGCCACTGCTGCGGGAAGCAAAGATTGCGCTACCCCATTTGGAATTTATAGAGACGCGTCTCAAGTTTCTGAAGGTGCAAGCCAACATCTTTCAAAACAAAGGAGAATGGCACCAAGCAACCAAAACGTTTCGATCCATGCTGCGATACGCCAAAGAAATCGATAATTGGGAATATTCGGCCCAAGCAGAACTCGGATTGGGTATACTTGCTCTCCAACTGAATCAACTCGACGTTGGAGAACGACGCTTTGAGATGGTCTTGGACGAGGCGGAAAAAAGAAAAGACAAAAATCTGATCTTGTCCTGCCTTCACTATATGTGTGCGCTCGCCTGGCAGAAAGGAGACCTTCAAAAATGTGAAGCCTTGGCGAAAGTAGGCCTTTTACGTACGAAAAAAGGAGAATTATCGATCGCTCGGGCACAAATCTTACTCTCTTTGAGCGCAGTGTTGGCGACGACCGGAAAAATAAAGAAAGCCGGAGAAGAAATGGAAGAAGCCGCGATGATCTTCGCGAAACTGCTCCGAAAAGAAAAGCACGCTACCCTCTTGTGTAACCTCGCAGAAATTCAAATTTGGCAGGGTAAAATCGGCTCCGCCATCCACAACAGCAAAAAAGCTTTGGATCTTTGTCAGAACACCATGTTTCGATCCGGAGAGGCACATGCAAATCTGTCTTTGGCGATCGCCTTGTACTCCATCGGCTGTATTGACGAAGCCTTGCCCCACCTTAACAACAGCATACGGATTTCGAAGGAAGCACATTTATCCGATCACAATATTTCTGCCCGATACTGGCTGGCAAAAGTATTCATTCAAATGAACAACGATCAAGCGGCTGAGATGCACACGATCGATGCCATTCTCAATTGTGAAGAAGGAGATCCCGAGCGCCATCTTCTTGCATTACGCGCACTGCGCGCCATTATATTGATCAACCAAGGAAAGAAAACCGCTGCCAAGCAGCTCTTGAATATCATCGAACCCGGTTTGGTAAAACTACCCTGGCCACGCAGGTTGGAAACGATGTTTCACCTTGCAAAAGCCCTCCTTTTACTCAACGAAAGAAGAAAGGCGCATGAAATTGCTCGATTTGTTGCCAACAAAGCCATTGAAATCGACTTTTGGATACTCTCTCTCCATACGCATCAGCTCTTATTGAAAATCAATCCTCACGATGATTCCGCTAAAAAGCAGCGAGATATACAACTGATTGCTTTATCCAAAAATCTCCCCTCCCAATACTCTAAGCATCTTCAATCCTTATTTGAGGACTGAACGTTTGTCTCCCTATCCAGACCAAATCGAAAAATATTCGATCATTCGCCTCATCGGAAAGGGAGCGATGGCGTCCGTATATCTTTGTAAAGACCCCGAAGGGAGACTTGTCGCATTGAAGTGGCTCGATCGAGAACATATTCCCTGGATCAAACGATTCCAAAAAGAAATTCAAACGCTGAAAAAGCTCTCTCACTCCAACATCGTTCGTTACATAGATCATGGCATGTATTTGGATCGACCATATTTAATCATGGAGTTTATAGACGGTGTAGACCTCCGGGTATATACGCAAAAACTACACCAAAGACCCCCCATTGAGAGATATGCACGATGCCGGGAATTTGGAAAAAGCATCGCGCAGGCACTGGAGTATATACATACAAAAGGGATTATCCATCGGGATATCAAACCCTCCAATATTATGATCAATTCCGACGATATTCCGATCCTGACCGACTTTGGAACCATCAAGCAAGAAGAGTCTTTTAACGCCGACAAAACACAAATTGGAACCATAATTGGAACCCCCTCTTTTGCTTCGCCGGAACAAATCTACGGAGAGCCAGTTACGTCGCAATCCGATCAATTCTCTCTGGGTGCGACGCTGTACTATCTCATCACAAAACACAGACCGTACAATAGTATCGACAGGAACAAAAAAGTTTTACCTCCGTCGAGATTTGACCCCAATATTCCACCGAATCTCGAGGCAACCATTCTGCGAATGATCGCCTTAGAACCAAAAAATCGATTTCCAAACAACCAACAGTTACTCCAAGCCCTTTCACACAAAAAGGATTCGGGTGTACCCCTAGCTGGCCGCCAAGACATACTCAATCGCATCAATCATATTCTGCAAGAAGCATACGACTTGAAGCAAGTGATTGTGCGACCCATCGGCGTCTTTGGTTCGGGTCGAGGCTGGGCTTCCAACACGCTTCATAATGGTGCTTTGCGACGAAAAATACCCGTATTCGAAGTCATCAATGAATTGACCGCGCAAACAGCCATCATGCGCTTGAAAGAAAAAAAACCGCTTTTGGTGATCGATCGCTACGGTCTCGAAGCCCCGATTGGTATCTGCACCTTTGATCTTAGGATCTCTCCTTTGCGGCTGGCCGATATTCGCCGCTCGGTTTATGCCTTCGCACCCAAAACAAAGAATCTTGCAAAAGAATCAGAACGACTACATAGAATGAGCGGCGGAATTCCAGCTCTCTTACTTCCTCTCCTCGCGCAACATACCAAAGACGAAACGTTTTCTCTTCCCGAAAAGATTTACCCTCCTCCCGTGATCGATGACTTTCTGCGCGATCTGGAACTGGATGACATTGAAACACTCGCTGCCATTGCAATCCTCAAACGTGCGTGTAAGGAAGAAGACATCGAAAAGATTTCCATGGTTCCCACCGATCACATTCTGCCCATGCTTCAGCAAAGAGGACTGATTCAGGAAGTGAGCCCAAACACATGGATTCTAAGCGCTTCCATCTTCGAGGAGAGCATCTACCAATACCTACCTGATCGAGAAACGCTCGAAAAAAGAGCCGACAATATTCAATCGAATATACCGGCGGAAATCCTCTTGGATCGCTGCAAAGATATAGAGAACCTCTCTGCAGAAGGCAAGCTGTCTGAAGCAAGAGATTTTGCACTGGAAAATCACAAGCACTGTTTGGGTATGGATAACCAGTTACCGCTATGTCAGAGTCTCTTATCCTTGGGGCAGATTTATCTGGATATCGGACTCTTTGATAAAGCGAAGCGATACTTTGCAGATGCATCCGCCCTTGCCAAAGCCATAGAGAATACCGATTTAAAAAATAAAAGCCATGCGTATCGCGCACGCATCGATCTCGAACTCAAACCGGGCTCTCGCATGCCGATATCGGCCGCCATCGACCGTCTCACCCCCTTGATAAAAGGAAACCAAGACCCGTTTATCTCCGCTATGTGGGCCTGGTCACTGGCAGCCTTGGGAGACAAAAGACGATGGCTCCAAGCGTTATCTGACTGCAAAAAAATCCTGCGACCACATCGACCCATCGAAACATCTCGCGCGCTGTTTTGCATGCTCCGTGGGGCTTGTGCAATCGGAGATCAATCCGAAGCGATACGCCTGATCGATACATCACAACAGTATACAGCGGGCTTTCTTCTCTTTGAATGGGAGTTCGGCCGCGCCAGATCTCTACTCACAGGTCAATCACCTCCCCCGACCAGCCCTCTCGCTTTTGGTTTGGATCATTTTGAGCTCCGTGCCCTGAAAAATAGATGGGTCTATGCCAAGGGAGTCTCTCCTGATCCAACCTGGAACGATTAAACTAAAAAAGGAACGACAATGCAACAACTCTCCTATGAATCTATTGCGCCACTCATTCAAGATCTGCAAGTACGTGGCAGAACGGTCAATGTAATTTTTGTTTGTCCGGTTTCGCAAGAGCGTATACAAGCTCGACACAATATGCCGATCAACCGCTCTGCTGGATCCAGAATCACAAAAACAGCACAACGCTCCGCGATGTATGCGGCACAAAATGCCATTTACCAAGTCATTCGAAGTGTTTTTGGCTATAATTTGCTGGGTCGAGTTGCTTCCGATGTTGCTAGACAAACGGTATATGCCGCCGGCAACACCAGTCAAAACAGTCTTTCGGGAGCAGAGCAAAAGCAGGCGGTCGTTCACGCTTTTCAATCCGTTTCCTCTCGATTTGCCTGGGATTCCAATCATCATCGCTGGATATCTGCTTCGGCATTGAAAGACAGCCTTTCCCCCTTTGAGCTACAACTACAAAAAGCTCCGGTTAAGCACCCTTACGATAAAAGTATCTTGTCTCGAATGCTCGTGCAGATCGCAGTGGCTGACGGAGAATTGTCAGCGGAAGAAGAGGATTGGCTAGCCAGCTTCATCGATCCACAACAAGGCAGTATTCAAAGCATTATCCAACGTCCTCCGCTTTCCTCTGCGGAGATGTCCCAAGCCTCTTCCGGCTCCGTTCGAGAAACCATGCTGATGCTTTCTTGGAGCCTTGCACTCTGTGATGAGAACTTTGCCGCCCAAGAAAAAGCTTTGCTGCAACGTTTCTCAGCCGATTTTGGTCTCTCTATGCAACAAGTCAAGCTTATTCGCGAAGCAGCACAAGGATATATCCTCGATCAAGCGATGGAAAGTATATTTGGTTGGGGAGGACACGATCAGTACGCGCGACAAAAGATCTTTGAACTCGCCAAGAATTTAGGGATGACGACGCAGGCTGCTTCTCTTGCTGAGGCTCGTTTTCAAAGAAGACGAAGTGGAACCTTTTAAAATTGATACAGATTCATTATACTAAAAAAAAATCTATCTCTCACGAAAGGTGTACATCATGAATATTTTATCCCTCTTTCTCGCATGTTCCAGTCCGACACTCGTAGACGGTCAAGTTAACGACATCTGGGGAAATCCCGTAGAAGGGGTTACAGCCAGTATGCAAGGCGCAGACAACAAGGAGAAAACGGACGGAAACGGCGAATTTTCATTTACCGCAAAAGAGGGAAAAATGTCGTTTCGAGCAGATAAAAGCGGATATATTCCCGTTTTGGCTTCCACCTCTTATAAAAAAGAAGATGAAGCCTCTCCCAAAATCAATATGGTCATGTACCCCGATCCGGAAAGCAAGGGGTTTTGGGCGATTGGTTCGAGCAAGTATATTCAACTCCAATCTCAAAAGATTCATGAGAAGGAAGCCAATCTCAATACAATCAAAGGATTGCACCAAGTTGGAAAGAAGGAAGAAATCCGCCTGAAAAGCCCAAAACCAAATTTTGTTTTTCGTACCGATCTTCGAAAAGAACAGGTAACACAACTGGGACTACAGATTCATCGTCTCGAATTTGTAGAAAACCGAGACTTTCAGTCGTTAACAGGTATTAAGACAGTTGCAGTCAATCTTTGGATTGCTACGGATGAGGTGAAATACACCATGAAGCGCATGGAGACAGAAGATCGTTACCTCGTTCAGGTCACAGAGCCTCTCAAGAAAGGCATATATTGTTTTCACAGCAACAATGTTCTGACCAATAAGGATTCGACGGACAGCCGTAATATCCCCGAAGAGCTGCTCCTAGCCTACCCCTTTGAGATCCACTAGCCTAGAGATTGAACGATCCCGTATCGCTCTCGCGCATCCAACGCTCCAATATGATCATCGCAGCCTCTTGATCGATCACGGCTTTGTGGGTGACCGTATGCCTTCCAGAATTGTAAAGGCGCTCTTGTGCTTCCATCGTGGAATCGCTTTCATCTTGATAAAAGACCGGTATTTGGGTGTGTTCGTGGACGGCATTCGCGATTTGCCGAGCCAGTCGAGCCATTCGTCCTTCCGACCCGTCCGCTTGCAACGGAAGCCCGACGATAAGCGTCGAGATATGCTCTTTTTCACATATTTCCTTAATTCGAAGACTATCTTTTTTTACGGACTGCCTTTTTAGGGTACAAATAGGAAAAACCATTCCGGTTTCCAAAAACCCTTTTGCAATCCCTATGGTTTTGGTTCCCACATCCAATGCCATCATCTTTTTCATCTTTTCCCCAACACTGCTATGACGACCCGTGCCATTATCCTTACCCAAGGATCAGAACTCCTCTCTGGTTCTATCTCTGATCACAACGCCGCTTACCTATGTGAAAGACTTCATAACATCGGCATTCGTGTTCTGGAATATCGCTGCGTCGACGATGATCAAAATGATATCGCAAATGCACTGATAGATGCATCTCGTCGCTCCGATATAGTGATCTGTACCGGTGGTCTTGGCCAAACGGAAGATGATCTCAGCCGAGAGGCTTGCGCACAGGCTTTTTCCACACCTCTTGTCGAAAGCAAGCCGGCAAAAAAACAGGTCGATGCTTTTTATCGAAAAAGAAATCGCACTCCCCCCAAGCGGAGTACGATGCATCTCCTCCCAAAAGGAGCGATTTTTCTACACAATCCTTTCGGCAGTGCACCCGCTTTCTCCCTTTCTTTTGAACGCTGCCAAATCTATTTTTTACCCGGTGTACCGGTTGAGCTAGAAGGCTTGTACGCTCTTCATCTCGAACCATCCCTCAAGCAATACCACAAAGATTGGAGCATGGTGGAATTCGGTTGTTTCGGAGCCGGAGAAAGTACTCTCAGCAAACGCTTGGCGGGTCAACTCGATTGTACGATATCCTATCGAGCTTCGAGGAAAGGGAATAGCGTGAAACTCCACTTTCCATCTGCCAAACCATCGATATCCGTACTCCAAAAAGCAAAGCATATCCTGGAGCCCTATCTTTTCGCAGAAGGCCATTGTGATTTGGCGCGTTCTGTTGGAAAATTGCTCTTAAAGCAAAACGCAACCGTGTCCGCTGCTGAAAGCTGCACCTCGGGCAAAGTTTCTGCGTGGATTACCTCTGTTCCTGGAGCCAGTCGCTACTTTTTAGAAGGAGCCGTCGTATATTCCAATCACGCCAAGCAGAAATACTGCGATGTTTCCTCTCATAGCCTTCAGAATCACGGTGCTGTTAGCAAACGCGTTGCCATAGAACTTGCAGAGGGAATTCAAAAGAGAGCTCAAAGTACTTGGGGAATTTCTATCACCGGAATTGCCGGCCCGGGGGGTGGAAGCAAAGAAAAGCCGGTGGGAACGGTTCACATCGCCGTAAGCAATGGAAAAACAACCGTCCACCGGCATCTAACACTTCGAGGCTCTCGGGATCAAATTACAGATTCCTCAGCAGCTCACGTCTTATTTTTGCTGTATCAGCAACTCAAAGAATTAGAAATGTAGATCGATTCCCGCAATCGCTTGCAATTGCGATCCGATCTCCTCATTGTTGTATTTTAAATATCGACCTTCCACATTCACCGCAATCGGACCGAGTTTTGACTGTAAACCCAAACCAAAATGGGGACCAAAAGCAACACCGGGTTTGATGGCACTTTCCTTGCTGGCAGAGTGATACGCACTGCTGACACCAGCACTCAGAAAGGGTGAAAAAATTCCAGATGGAGACAAATGCATCTGCGCGGAAAGTTGCAGTGGGGAATCGATATCGACGTTGAATGACTCTCCGTAAGATATGTGAGAAACTTCTACTCCGAATCTACTGTTACATGAGCGGAAACCGAATGCCGCCCCCGTTCCACTGCGATCATCTCCTGAATTGAGTGCACCCGCATGCAATCCCCCTCTCAACCCAATACGATATACATTACCAGAACATGAAGAGGATGATTTTGGTGTACGACTTTCGCGTTTTTGTGGACTTTGCGAAGCTGCGCTGGAAGAAGATTCCTCTTGGCTTCTCCGATATTGTCGGTTGCGATTCGTTCGATTGGTCTTGTCTTTCGATCGATCCAGGATACTAATCCCTCTGTTACGATTCCTATCTCGGCGAAGATCGGATGAATCTTGCGAATTCTGTGTGGACGTAACAACCGGATTTTTACGCTTCCTCTCCAAAATACGGGTACCCGATGGGCTATCTTCTTGCGTAACACCTCTTCTCTTCTCGGTTTGCACGGGAACCGTTTGTGTGCTTCGTCCACCCAAGACAAATCCCCTACTCTTTGCTTTCAAATCGGGGTTTTGGGTAGTCGGAGCATGGCTCGAGGTATTACCCCTCTTTCGTCTATTCGTTGACACCGTATCTGTTTGGGGAGAAAAAGACTTCTGTCTGCGCTGAAGTTTCGTGGACTCTTTGCTGGAAGACGTATTGGACGAACCGCTCGAAAGAATCGGATTCGGTCCTTTTTTCCGAGAAACGCTGCGATTGGGTCTCTTTATACCCGTCGTGGTGGATGGATTTGTAGGAGCATGGGCAGCCGTATTCTTTGCTCGATTTTGATCGAGACTGGGATCGGTCGTCGGGATTGCTGCTCGCGTATGGCGCTCTATCTTGGGTGCGTGACTCTTTGAAGTATGATGAACCGTACCCCCTCCTTTTTTAAGGGTCTGACTTTGTGCGCTCCTTGTGCGTTTCGATTGTTTATGATCATTTTGGGACGGTTGATTTTTCTTGAGAATTATATTGAGCGGCGTGGACTTAGATTGCGTATGAACCGTCTTTTAGTTCTTTAAAATAACCTTTTGTTTGCTTTCTTCTGCGAAAGAAAGAGAGGTTGCCGCAAGCAGAATCAAAACCGAATGTATCATATCATCGCTCCTTTTTTGAATGATATTTCAAAGACGCGACAGCATGGATTTTATTTTATGAACTTAAAAGGTCTTCCCAAAAGCCTGTTGTATTTTTTGTACAAGCTCTTTCGAGATCAGAAACGTCTCCGTTCCTCTTCGAGCCAAGTACATTCCGTTTTGCTCTTCCCCGATATCAAGTTGCTCTTGGGTACCATCCAACATTTGGAAAGACAGTTGGATTCGCGGGGTTAGCAGTGGCTCTGATACAAACGAAATCGCTTGTGCAGACGCCAGGCTATTAACCATAAAGAATACCTGCTTCATGTCTATATCCATTCCAATCGGTTCTAAAACGCGCCAAAACCCATTGGAAAGGTCTTGCTGGAAAACCATTCTTTGCCCCTCAGTTTCATAGGTAATCGTGTCGAGATCGCTGCGAGGATTAAACCGATACAACTGCTTATCCCGAAAGAAGCTGGGATCGGATGCGAGTTTTTTAAAAATAGAAACCGACGCTCGATACCTCTCTTGGCCAATCTCTATCAATGCTACATCCGATAGTTGTATACGAGCCTTTTTTTCGGTTCCGTCTCGAAAAGACATTTGAAATTGTACATCACTTCTTTCCAGCGGTTCTTTCCAGGTGGAGCCAATTCGAGTGGCGCCGATTCGGGCCAACATACTGCGGGTTTGCCCCTGATTCAATTGCCAATTGGGTTTGGGCTTGATCTCCCATAATTCCCCAGACCAATTCAGTGTATAGGAAACCTGTGGAGATTCGATGGCCAGAGACTGCAGTTCAGACTCTTTGAAGTCGAATAAAAGGCGATTTTTCCAGTCCGAAACACTGTATTCATAACGATGTCGTCCTCCCATTCTGGCACGATATACGGCATCATCACCGGATAGACGTACAAAACTACTGCCTCGGGCACTATCATTTCCCAATGTAAACGATAAAGAGGGTTCCGAACTGTCTGACCACAATTCGACCACAATGGAATGAGATGCATCGAGCCCATATTCCTCTTCATTGCCTTTTTCCACCATTACGTCCATCGAAATACCCTTTCGAAAATTCAATAACAGTGATTTAATGCGGGCTTGATCCGCTTTGGCTTCCACAGGAGATTTGATAAACCAAACATCTTGCTCTTTTTCAAAGAGAATTTTTTGGCCGGATTGCGTCAATTCGATGCGTTGAAAGGAATCCTTCGAAACACCACTTAGTGTAGGCAAATCAGATTGAATCGGAGATTCTCCTTCCCAAACATTGGCGAACGTTAGCAAGAGACCCACTGCGAGCAACACCCTGGTTTTCGGTAGTATCTTCATGCTTCCTCCCGTTGAATGCCACCGGTTTTTCGTCGAATCAATAGCCGAACTAAGCCGAACAGCAAAATGATCGCGCTTCCCGCCAA
>JAYYRF010000420.1:0-2708 GCA_036127535.1 Myxococcota bacterium
GACGCGGACGGGGATCAATTTGGAGATACGGTTGGCAAATGTTTATGCCAAGCGGATTCAAATGCAATGTTTACCGCCCTCAACAGCGCCGATTGTGACGATACAAAATCGGCGGTTAATCCCGACGCCGCTGAAAACTGCGACACCACCGACGACGACGACTGTGATGGAGACAGCAACGACGAAGGGTCCGTAAACTGTACCTATTTCTACTTTGATTTTGACGGAGACAACGCCGGCACCGACGAAAGAATGTGTATGTGTTCCGGCGTCGGCTCCTATACCGCACCCGACAGCGGTGATTGCGACGATGAAAACAGTACGATCTCCCCAACAGCCACCGAAGTCTGTGATAGCGATGATATCGATGAAAACTGCGATGGCGTAGCCGATATGGACGATGCGGTGGGCGCGGTGGACTGGTACAAAGACGGAGACGGAGACCAATATGGAGACGCTTCGGATATCAAAACCCAGTGCGACCAGCCTTCGGGATATATGGATGTGGATGGAGACTGCGACGATTCCGACCCCTCCCTCAATCCGGGTGAATTGGAGCATTGTTCCTTGGATCCCCTCACCAATTCCCATAGAGACGAAGACTGTTCGGGAAGCGACAACGACCCCATCGATACCACCCTGTCAGGCTGTGTTGTTTTCTACAAAGATAGTGATGAGGACAACTACGGAGTTGCAACCGACTCCCAGTGCCTTTGCTATGCCGAAAATGAGTATACTTCGGTAACAACCGGCGATTGTGATGATTCGGATGCGGGGATCTCACCGGGAGATTTGGAGACCTGTGATACCACCGATGACGAAGATTGTGATGGAACACCCGACGAAGCGGGCGCCGAAAATTGTACGGTGTATTTCTATGACGACGACAACGATGGATACGGATTGGGAAATGATTCTCGGTGTCTGTGTGCATCGGACGGGATGTATCGGGCAACCTTGGGAGGGGACTGTAATGATTCTGACCCTCTCTACAATTCCGGATTTGGAAACTGTGGGCTCATGGGCAGTATTCCAGCCTCTGATGCAGGATTGGTCATCTCTGGGTTTGAGGACAATTCAACCTATTATCAACAAATCATAGGAAATTTTGACTACAACAACGACGGGATATCCGATATCGCGATCGCAGACCCGTGGTATGACACCCAATATCAAAATCCGGGCGCTCTCTTGGTATATCTGGGCCCTATAGAAGCTTCAATTGACGTATCAACCGGCGTGGGAGCCGATTTGATTTTTACTCCTGAACAAGCCAGAGCCCGAGTTGGTGGCTTTGGCATCAGCGTAGGAAATATCGATTCCGATCCCTTTGATGAAATTTTCGTCAATGGATACGAATACACATCGGCCTACTTACTCGATGACAATCTCAGTGGACAAATTACCGATGCCAATCCAAAGGTTACCGAGTTTCCATCCGTAGGGGAAAGCACGGTAATGAAAATCATCGGTGATATGAACGGAGACGGATACGGAGAGCTATTGAATAATAACGGATTCAATGGACGGATATTCATACAATTCGCGGATGGTACCGGCGGATTTTCGTCCACATCACAATATATTCAAGCGGGAGCAGGCAGTATGACAAAGGGGGTCACCGATGCCGATCTGGATGGAGATGGACTCGTCGAGATCATACTCCAATGTACGTACTCTTCGGTTGATACAAACCAAACAGATGGAAACAACACCGAAAATGCAGACAACACATGCATATTCCAGTACAGTGCGGTCACAGAGTCTTTTAGCGAGTATCGAATCCTTGATGCAGGAAGTACCGCATCTAGAAATGGTTCCACAAGTTCCGGGGATTACAACGGAGATGGCTACACCGACATAACAACATCGGATGCGTTTAAAGATCATGAAGATCCATATATGGGAACCTTAAGTAATACGGGAGCGGTGTGGCTGTTTAATGGTAGCCTGAGTGGAGTCACGGCTTCCAGTGGAGAAGATGCAGACTGGATGTTTCGTGGAGAAGACGGCTACCATATTGGACATCATATCGAAAGCGCAGATGTCGATGGAGATGGAAAAGAAGATCTCCTCGTCACAGAAAACGGTAGTCAGGTGCACAACCTATTTCTATTCTACGGTACGCTGACCATGCCAACCGATAGCAACGGAGATCCTCGTATCGCTCTCACATCCGATGCCGATGCGACCTTTTTAGATATGAACACCGCAGTCCACCATGCCGGCGATCAAAATCAAGATGGATACGATGATTTCTTTGTGACAGGAAAAATCGGTTCCGACTTCTACCTCTTCTACGGTGCGCCCAACTAGTTCCATCTCCTTGTCCAATCGGTTACATTATCTCCACTATTAGAGGTTATGATGCGAATCCTTCCCCTACTTCTCCTCACCGCCTGTGTGGGTGAATATCAAAAACGTACCTTCATTGAGGATCCGAACCAAGACTACGACGGGGACGGACACACCGAAGTCGAGGGGGATTGCAACGACAACCAGCCAAACGCCTATCCAAACGCCAGTGAAATTTGCGATGGAATCGACAACAACTGCGACGGAAACATCGACGAAGCAACCGCCACCGACGCAACCACATGGTACGCCGACGGCGATTCCGATGGATGGGGACGCGAATCCGTGGTGGTGGTTTCCTGTCAGCAACCGTCGGGATTCATAGACAAATTTGGAGACTGCGACGACAATCT
>JAYYRF010000421.1:0-14109 GCA_036127535.1 Myxococcota bacterium
TGGATACCTTTGAAGGGCCTCATCGTTTGACTCTTTCTCCTGCGGGGGACGGGCCAGTTCGTCTTTTTGGTGTTTCGATGGAGGTGGCCGGCCCCGGTGTGCTCGTAGATGCCATTGGAATCCGCGGACGGATGGCCAAAACGTGGCTTCGTTGGGATGAGGATCTCTTTCGGGAGAGTCTACAAACGTTAAATCCAAATGTTGTGGTCATCGCCTATGGAACCAACGAAGCAAGTGATTCCGATTACAGCGTCGAACATTACAGCCGCGATCTGCGAAAAACACTGGATCTCTTTCGCAGAGTCGCACCCGACAAGGGCTGTATTTTAGTCGGTCCCAGCGATCGGGGCAAAAAGATGCCCAGAAGCAGGAAGAAGTTTAGCGTCTGGGAAAGAACCAAATTGATTGCAGAGGCACAAAGAGACATCGCTCCAGAGTACGGCTGTGTTTTTTGGGACTGGCAACAAGCGATGGGAGGAGAAGGCTCTATGGTGGCATGGCGTTATACCGATCCCCCTCTGGCAGCCAAAGACCTACTGCATAATACCTCCAAAGGATACATCCACATCGCAGAGCGCTTTATTGAGGCCCTGGACGATGCCGCGCGGCACTATCGATAGGACATTTCGTCTGTTGCATAGAGAAGATATCCGGATCCAAAATCTCCTCTTCCGGCCTGGTTTCGGGTAAGCCGGTATTTCGTGGCGGAAGATAAACATCTTTCATTGGTGAGATGTTCAAAGTAGAAAGATCGTACAACAACCGTTCACCGTCGTCCCAAATTGGTTTTATAGATAGCTTCGCACGAATTGTGTCCGCCGCCGATGATTCCGCAAACCAATTTTTATGTACCACCAACCAACGAATCCCCCCCTTTCTCATACATCGCACAGCCGCATTCCAATCGGAAGATACACCGCTTGCTATCGGAGCATAAGCATCCCACCCTGTAACACCCATGTACACAGAGAATCCTATCGGTTGCTGATGAAGGCGCTGATATCCAAAGGGGGCCGCGGACACGAGCTGTTTGCCTTTATATTGACGCGGAATATCCAAGACGGGTCCATCTTGAATTTTTTGGTAGATCGTTGGAACGACGGTGGACGACGTTTGCCAAATTTGATCGTGTGGTAGAACCAAGGCGCGCTCGACAAAACACAACGCCAGCAGCGAAACGGCGATCTTTGGTGAAAAACCTCTTAGACCTGCGATCGCACCCATCGAGATAAAGGGTAGCGCAACAGCGACCTGTTGAAAACTGTCGGGAATCGAGCCATAGGCCGGCAAGGTATACGCGAAGAGTAAATAGGGCAGATTGGGAATGGAGACAGGAACGGTCGTAACCTTCGTTCCCAAGGACAAGACGATAAAGAGGATTCCCAAAGCCACGATCGACCAAGCGATTGAGCGCTTGTAGAGAGCACGAATACAAAGAATTAGCGGTATCCAACCCACATAGCTCAGACGCAACAGCCAATCTCCACTTTCGACGCCTTTTTGAGATTGGATATACCACGGAGAAAAAAGAGCCGCCAAATTCGTGGATTCTTCGACCATAGGACCAGATGCGAAGAGAGAAAAGCGCATCGGTTGCGGTGACAACGTCCATGGACTTTGCGCAACATAGCGTATAAACAAAAAAGATCCAAACAGAATCAAACCCAAAAAGCCTATAAAAAAGGCACTCCGACGACTTGGAACCATGGGAAAGTACAGTAAAAGCAACAACGTAGCAAACACCACGTAGGTTTGGCAGCTAAACGCCACAAAGAGAAGTGCGACAGCAGAGCCAATTAACCACTTGATCTGACCGTTCTTATGATACGACTCCAAACCGATAATGAGAAAGGGAAAGATCCAACATTCCAAGCGCTCATACACCCCACTCGCCAAGGGATAACCCAACAAATAGGGGAAGGTTTGAGCCAAAAGCCCTGAACCCAAAGCCTCCCATTTTGAAAATCCTCGTTGTATGGCCAACCGATACACACAAAACGCGATCATCCAAAAAGAGAGCAACAAAAAAAGATTGGCTGCCCACGTAGATCCAAGCAGTATAGAGATCGGCGCCATCAAGAGCGACGGCGTCAACATCACGTCCAATAAGAAACCTCCATGGGGAGAATTTAGCTTCGTTGTCCAAGGCCATTGTTGTATCTCAGAAATCGTGTGCCAAAAAGACCAAAGATGCTTGTACGTATCTCCTTTTGGGTTACCAAAAATCAAGTGACCCGGCTCGCTCCAAATCGGGAACAAAAGCAGAGTCGACGATACGACAAAAACAGCTGCAATGACAGAATTATCAAGTCTTGACAAGGACATGGATCTAAAGTTTTTACTTTGTGACATCTTATGTATCTTTAAAAGATTAATTGTACTTTAAACATTCTAAATTAGGCCTATTATTGTCCTTTTTTTGTAACAAAAAATTATAAAAAAAAACTTGACAAAGCATTTATAAATACAGTGAACCAAAATTTAAAAAACATACAATATATTGATTGACCAATTCAAATTTCAACTATATCTTGTGTTACAATTCAATTTGAGAAGTCAGCTTCTCCATCATCAACTCCTCCTCAATATCTCCTCATTAACGCCCAAATTAGGAAACCTCCAATGGAACAACAATCCTCTTCTGAGGACAGCTACCGATCTGTCCCAAAAAAACCCACCCAAACTCAAATGCGCGTCCAAAAGCGCGATGGCACCTACGAACATGCTGACCTAAATAAGATCGTCCGCGCGATCAACAACTGTTGCGAAGGGCTGATATTCGTCGACTCCATTCGGGTTGCAACCCGGACAATCGCTGGACTCTACGACGGCTCCTCAACCAAAGAACTCGATGAACTCTCCATCCAAACCGCTGCCTCTTTCATCGCAGAAGAGCCCGAGTATTCTTATCTCGCTTCCCGTATGCTCAGTCGGTACGTCGAAAAAGAAGTCGGAAATCAAAATATTTGGTCCTTTTCTCAATCTGTCGAAAGAGGATACGAAGAAGGAATTATCAACGATACACTTTTGGTATTCGTTCGGAAGTACAGCCGAAAACTCAATCACGCGATCAAAAAAGAGCGAGATCAACTCTTTCGATATTTTGGCCTGCGTACGGTTTACGACCGCTACCTAATCAAGCATCCCCAAACCCGAGAAGTGTTGGAAACACCACAGTACTTCTTCATGCGCGTCGCTTGCGCTGTCTCTGACAACATTAACGATGCATTGGAATTGTACGATCTCTTTTCCCGATTGGAATATCTTACCTCCTCTCCTACACTTTTCAACGCTGGCACGCGACATCAACAACTCTCTTCTTGCTTTTTACTGGATTCCCCAGCAGACGAACTCGTAAAAATCTATTCTCGATACACCGACATCGCGATGCTGTCTAAGTTCAGCGGTGGTATCGGGCTCTCCTATAGCCGCATTCGTTCACGCGGCTCCCACATTCGTTCGACCAACGGTCTTTCCAACGGCATAATTCCATGGCTTAAGACCTTGGATGCGTCGGTAGCCGCTGTGAATCAAGGTGGCAAAAGAAAGGGTGCATGTTGCGTATACCTCGAAACGTGGCACGCCGATATCCTCGAGTTCTTAGAGTTGCGAGACAACACCGGTGACGAAGCACGCCGAACCTACAATCTCAACCTCTCTAATTGGGTGCCAGACCTCTTCATGAAGCGCGTAGAGCAAGACAGCATTTGGTCTCTTTTCGATCCCAAAGACGTACCCGAATTCCCCGACCTCTATGGAGAAGCCTTCGAAAAGGCTTACTTGGATGCGGAATCAAAGAAGTTGTACCGAGAACAGCTGCCGGCACGCGAATTGTATGGACGCATGATGCGAACACTCGCTCAAACCGGAAATGGCTGGATGACCTTCAAAGATCGCGCAAACACTACATCCAATCAAACCGGAGAAAAAGGGAATGTTATTCATCTCAGCAACCTCTGTACCGAAATTCTAGAGGTAACCAACGATAAAGAAGCCGCCGTTTGCAATTTGGGCTCTCTCAATCTCGGACGCTGTGTAATCAATGGTTCCTTTGATTTCGAACGGCTTCGCGACAATGCACGCGTCGCTGTCAAGCAGTTAGACCGCGTAATCGATCGCAACTTCTATCCCATTGAGATTACAGAAAAGTCCAATAAGAAATGGCGACCCATCGGACTTGGATACATGGGTTTGCAAGACGTCTTTTTCAAGCTCAAGCTTCCCTTTGACAGCGAAGAAGCCAAAGCGCTCGGTCGAAAAATCGCCGAAGAGATTTACTACTCCGCCGTTAAAACATCTTGTGAACTCGCCAAAGAGTATGGCGCACATCCGAATTTTTCCGAAACCAAAGCCGCCAAAGGGATCCTTCAATTCGACCACTGGGCGGTCAATCTCGAAGATCAGGAGCGCTGGAGTCTCTTGAAAGAGGAAGTAAAAGAGCACGGGCTGCGTAATTCATTGATCATCGCCATTGCACCGACCGCTACAATCGCTTCCATCACCGGTTGCTATGAATGTATTGAACCGCAAGTGTCGAACTTGTTCAAGCGAGAAACCCTCTCTGGAGACTTTCTCCAAATCAACACCTATTTGGTTCAAGATCTCAAACGCCTCAATCTTTGGAATGATACGGTTCGTTCCAAAATTAAAATGGCCAATGGATCCATTCAAAAGATCTCGGAAATTCCCCAAGACCTCAAAGACATATATCGAACATCCTGGGAAATTCCCATGCGTTCGATTATCGATATGGCTGCAGACCGATCTCCTTTTATCGACCAAAGTCAGTCTTTAAACCTCTTCATGGAAAGTCCTACCATTCCAAAGGTATCTTCCATGTACTTCTACGCGTGGCGTAAAGGTTTAAAAACGACCTATTATCTGCGATCCAGACCCGCTACCGAAATCGCAAAAACAACCGTTTCCAATATACAACAAACAGAAGCAGATGGAAAATTTAGCCAAGAGCAGTTGATGTGTTCTTTAGAAAATCCAGAAGCTTGCGAAGCTTGCCAATAACCCCCCATCCATCCCCTGGAGAAAAACCATGCTATTAAATCCCGGTCTAGACCTAACCCTTCGTCCCATGAAATACCCTCTCTTCTATGAAATGTATCGAGATGCCATCAAGAATACATGGACGGTAGAAGAAGTAGACTTTTCCACCGACATCAATGATCTCAAGCGAAATATGACCGAGGGAGATCGACATCTCATCAGCCGTCTCGTCGCCTTCTTTGCGACGGGAGACTCTATCGTAGCCAATAATTTGGTTCTCAATCTATACAAGCATATCAATGCCCCCGAAGCGCGTATGTATCTCTCTCGCCAATTGTACGAAGAGGCTCTGCACGTTCAGTTCTACCTCACACTCCTCGATACCTATATTCCCGACGTATCAGAGAGAGAAAAAGCGTTCTCTGCGATTCACAACATTCCCTCTATCAAAATGAAAGCTGATTTCTGCTTCAAGTGGATGGAATCCGTCAACGAGCTCGAAGTCCTCGAAACCAAAGAAGACCGACGCAAGTTCTTGCTCAATCTCATATGCTTTGCAACCTGTATCGAAGGCTTGTTCTTCTTTGCAGCCTTTGCCTATGTATACTATCTTCGTTCACGCGGTCTTCTCAACGGGCTTGCAGCGGGAACCAACTGGGTTTTCCGCGATGAAAGCGGTCACATGAATTTCGCGATGGAAGTCGTTCGTACCGTTCGAAAAGAAGAACCCGATCTGTTCAACGAGTCTCTAAAAGAAGACATCCGCCAAATGTTGGATGAGGCCATTGAGTGCGAAATGCAATTTGCAGAAGACCTTTTGAGTGGTGGAATCGTAGGGCTTGGGCTCTCCGATATGAGAGAGTATCTCGAATTTGTCGCAGACCAAAGACTGAGCATGCTTGGTATGGAAATCCGATACGGATCTCAAAATCCATTCGCTTTTATGGATCTGCAAGACGTACAAGAGCTAACCAACTTCTTCGAGCGGCGCGTATCCGCCTATCAAATGGGTGTTTCCGGCGAGGTTTGTTTGGACGCCGCCTTCTAGACATTGTCCTTATCTTTCATTGGATGATCCGCCTCCCTTTTTGGGAGGCTTTTTTACGCGCCACAAGCGCATCCAATATCAGCGTTCAAGATCTTCCTCCAACTCAAAATCAAATCATTAAATCTTTCGATATAATGATTCGATCTGCCCCCGATTCCCAAGACGATTCCATACGGAGTCGTATACCCAATTGGAATGCTCTTTCATCTTTTCGGCATCATTGGGAGATAGACCCAAACCAAAAACAACGCGATCCCGTATCTGTGCCGCCTCGACCAATCCCGGAACCTTCCGCGCATTTCCGGTAAACTCCTTCAGCTTAGGCAGAGCATCTTCCGCAAGAGCCATAGCGGACATACGCTCTGTCGTATGGACACCTATATCTCCCAATGCGATCTGAATAAGCTTCCACTGGTTTTCAATTCGCTTGGTGGCCGAAATTGGCCAAAGCGGTTCTCTGTAGTGTCTGACCAAGAAGACTCGTCTGAGCGGTCGACCGAAAAAGAGATAGCTCAGTAAGGCGAGAATAATTGTAATAAACAACAACCACAATAAATTCAGTAAATTTTGACCCGCTTCTTTATAGGTTTCCAAAGATTGTGGATCTGGCGGAGGTTTTGCTGGACTTTGGTTTTGTTGTGATTGCTCTCGGCAATCGGGGTGCTTGGTACACCCTTTTTGTTGCGAACAGTCGATTTCTTTTTTGGTTCTTTGCTTATTGGCGGTTTTGGTTTGGGTTGCTTGGGGTGATGCCTCCACTTGTCCATCACCATCCGCCGGCGCTGTTTGCCAAAGATACGGGCTTAGAAAGGCTACGCATATGCTCAAAAAAGAAGCGAGACCAATCATAAAAAACCACCCTCGCATGGAGAGTCTAGCCTTGGATTCGGTCTGCAAGATTTCCGTGGAAGCGACAGTTGTCCTCGGTCCATTTCTCCAGCGAAATAGGCGGTGATTCTCTCTTATAATCAAGAAGGCCATCAACAAAACGATCGTTATCGCAAAGCCAGTGAGTGTCGCACCGTTCCAAATCATCCATTTACCACCCGATTTCCATGTATCGAGTAATTCCGAATCGCGATTGATCACGACAATGACGGAACCAATGGAATAAATCAGTGCTGGCCACGACGCCCAAAGAGCTCTTCCCGCTTGAATACTCCACATGCCGGCAAAAAACATAATCGAGCCAATCAGCATATATATCGCCATAAATAAACCGAGGACTTCTCCGGCTCCCATCCAAACGGCCATTAGGAAAAGGAAAAACGCCGCAAATCCATGCACACAACCAAGAACCTCTCGAAAGCGAACAATCGCCACCGCTTGACCCAGCACAATCGGAACCACCGTGCAAAGGATGAAAACCAACCGAAAAAGCGCATCGTCTTCGCCCGGCGTGCTCGTTAGGTACTCCGCGGTAAAAAAACAAAACATGCTGAAAGACAGAAGCAGCCAATAGGAAATGATTGGACGCGCTAATTCTTTAGCTTCTATCCAAAACCCTTTTTTCATATAGACACTCCCTCGCTTTTTACGCCGATCAAACGATAAGAACCACGGTCTTCTTCTAAGCGATAGACGGAGTTGCTCACGTCCATAATATTCGCATAGGTCTCATCCCCAAACTTCTTGGCGAGATAGCGCAATCGCTTTCGCATTTGATACAACTGCCACTCGTGGTTTAGTAAGCGAAGTTGATTGAACGTGGTGTTTTCCTCTGATCCCGTTGGATAGGATAGTCGAAAAATGCGGTTTAAAACCCGTTTCCACAACCCTCTTTCTTTCCCCAAAAGCGTTTGAAAGAAAGAGAGATTTTCTGTTCGCAAGACATCTATGGGGGGTAGGTAGACCCATGTAATGGACTTTCCCGGAGGGGTTGGTGGTGGCGGAGCAAAACGAGAAGAGACCACCACCAAATGGGTATCATCCTCTAATGTGGCAGCCAAATCGTCTACATCGCTTACCCCTTGCCAAGCAATACGAGCCCCCAAATCTTGCCATTGACTTTGCGAGGTCGTTGCACAATGCATCAGTTCGGGTATAAATCGCCCTGTTCCATCATTGGCGACCGAAGCCAAACTGACCTTGTTGCCCACATCGTGCAAACGAGCGGCCAACGATATCCATACTTCGACCAAATTATCCAAAATGGACTCAATACCAATGGCATTGGGAAAAGTCGAGCGATTCGGTAAATAACTATCCAAAACCAACAGTACACTCTCGGTGGTTCGCTCTTTGGTTTCAGGGATGCGAACTTGAAGATGCCCGGTTTTAACCGACAGACGCCAGTGGATTCGACGCGTATCATCTCCCGGCATATACTCTTTGAATCGGAAATAATCTTCGGTCGGATATCGATGGGGAACACACAAGATATCGGGAGAATCCATCGATGAACGCGGTGTCTCTACAATTTTGACCGTTTTAAACCGCGGAAGACACTTGAGCGTAGCACTGGCGGCCGATGAAACACTCACCTTGGTGAGCCCCAAAGCATCTTGGTACCAAATTTTAGCCGGCCCCAAGTCGTAGAGGCCACGGGGCGTTTTACGAAAAGCACCGCGCAATGTAATAATTCCCTTTTCAGCACTCGCTCCAGCCGCATAACGACTTTCTGTTTCAAGTTCCGGCAGATTTTTATCTTCGATAAGCAAGATAAATCCCGGCGGTACGGGTAAACGACGTAAAACGAAACGCTCTTCGGCGACCTCTCCACTTAAAACGACAGCCGGTATGACCTCTCTATCGATTCCCGCCCGATTTCTCGAGATTTTGTGCGAAAAGGAACGCACCATGAAAGCGGATACCAAAGCGGATATCCCGAGGATAAAATACAACAACAAAAGCAAGAAGGTCGCCGTGGTTCCCAAACTCGCCCACCGAAAGTACATCGAACAATTAACAAAGATCAAACCGCCCCAAAGTGCTCCCCACCCACGCAATGTCAAAATACCGGAATGTCTTCGGATAGAATCGCACAAAAAAACAAAGGACGATGTACCAACATCGCGTATCTGTTTGTGATCGCGGCGGACTTTAACAATGGTGCTCACCATTAAAGCGATAAAGCTGGGAAAGATAAAAATAGCGGAGATTAAAAAGAAAACCGTGTAGCTATTGCTGACTTCGGAGGCACCAAACACCAATGACGATAGGAAAACAATCAACAGAGGCGCGAAAAAGATACCGCAGCCGTTGATACCACAGCCCAAAACCGCCCACGATGAGTTGATCTTCTTTTTCACTGTGGTGCCGCAACCTTGAGTAAACAGTCTCGAATATATGCCTGCGCGGATATACTACCGGATAGAATCATACGATGGGAAAGAACCAAGGGTGCCATTTCTTGAATATCGAGCGGCGTTACATAATCTCGTCCTTGGGTCATTGCATGGGCTTGTGCTACCCGTGCCATCATTAAGGTTGCTCTTGGTGATGGTGGGGTCAAACAGCGGCTGTCGGATCGAATGAGATTGACCAACTGTACGAGATACTCTTTGACCTCTTCCGCTAAAAAGGTTTGCGGAAGCAAGCGTTGCCAACTGAGGAAGGTATCCACATCGATAACGGGTTCCAGGGAGTCCAACACCGGTCGGTGTGCCAAATGAATATCCAGCATATCCATCTCTGCTTCCGGTGGTGGAAATCCCATACTCAATTGCATTGAGAATCGGTCGAGTTGTGCTGCGGGTAGCTGGTAGGTTCCTTGCTGTGCGTCCAAGGGATTCATCGTAGCAATAACCAAGAACGGAGGCGGAAGTTGATGGGTCTTTCCCTCCACTGTCACCTGGCGCTCCGCCATAACCTCCAGCAATGCAGACTGTGTTTTTGGGGTCGCACGGTTGATTTCATCCGCGAGAAGAAGGTTGGTGAAAATCGGTCCAGGCTGAAATTCAAAGGATTTCGAACGCATGTTAAAAATATTGGTTCCCGTAATGTCCATGGGAAGTAAATCCGGGGTAAACTGGATCCGCTTGAAGTTAAATTGGATGCTTGCGGAGATCGAACGAGCCAACATCGTTTTTCCGGTTCCTGGTACATCGAGAAGCATAACGTGCCCACCGGCCGTCAAAGAGATCAGCACGCGCTCGATCACTTCTTTTTTTCCCTTGATCACCTTTCCTATATTTGCGACAACCGATTGAAACTGCTCTCGAAATTCATTGATTCTCTCTTGTCTTTTGGGGTTACTCATGGATTCTCCGTAAAGAGTAGGGTTTGTATCGCTCTCCATATTCGCGTCGCTGCCGACTGCTTGGGAGCTTCTCGTTTTTCTTTTTCTTCTTCCAGCTTTTTTCGATCACAGCCCCAATAGCGCGCAAACTCTCGTACAACGCGCCACTCGGTCTCATCCAATTCCCCATCGGCAAACGCAACTTCCATCATTGCGCGCACCAAAGCCTCCGGATTTTTGGGGATGGGTAAGTCGACGGGGAGCCATTGTTGAAGATCCGGATCGGTAAGGGGCTCTTCTCCGAATTGTTGAAGCAAATCGTCTAAAACGCGTCTCTCTTTATCCTGAACTTGGCCAGCTGCGAGCATGACCGCAGCAAGAGCACGCGCAGCTACGGGTATATCGGTTTGATCTGGCGGGGAGTATGCATTTCTCTCTTCGGTATCGAGAGGCTCTCCCAAAGGCTGTGGTTCATGATCGATGGTGACCGAGATCCCACTGCCCGCCATACCCGGAAACAAAAAGGCCAACACGTCAAAACTCGACGGAATTGACTGCTTGGTACACAGTCGCTGGGCAACCTCTTCGGGAGACAAGCCTCCCAAATTGGATTCACAAAAGAGATTGACATCTTGAGAGCCTTCCGACTCGGCCCAGAGCCTTAAGCTCTCCAAAGCCTCGATCGGGGAGCTCCAAGACCCTCCTTGAGAGACGATGCTCATCATCTCTTCCTCGTAACCACAAAATGTACACTTTTTAGAAACAGGCAACGATTTTGCGATGGTATCATCGTATGTTTCGACCAAAACAGCATCAATTTTACAGTTCGGGCATTGACAAAGAACCTGAAAGGAGCGACTCATATTAAACTATCCAATTCGACACGATAAGGTATCACTCACCGATTAGAAGATCAAAGACTTCGAAAAAAGAACGCTGCGATACCATTACGTGTCCAAAGATAAGATATCTCGAACCTCTTGCTGTAATCGTCTGTAATCTGAATCATACCACTCTTTTCGCTTGTCCGTGAGCATGCGACTTTGTCCTCCACGAAGAGCGAGTTGTGTCGATAGAGAGATGTACTCTTTTTGGGGTATCTTCGCGTCGAGCCAGCCATGCTCTCTCCTCTTCAAAATCGAGGCCAGAAAGGGCACATGTTCGGACGGAATAATTCCATTTTCGGCCTCTATTTTTAAGTTTTTATGCAATTTTCGAGACTCCCAAATTTGAAAGAGAAAGAATAGGGAAAGCGTTAAGAGAAGTTCGATACCAAACAAGATTGCATCGAGATAAAAAGGTTCCATCGGTCCTTCTACACCGAATCTTTGTGCCAGTCGCAGAAAGTCTTCTCCCGAAGAGACATCGGTAACCAAAATTCCATTCCAAAGAGCGTGAATCGCCATGGCGAGCGCCATACCGACCGAGGCACAGATCGCTCGGATGATGCGAGGATAAAACTTGCCAAAACCCATCGCGGCACCGACCAAAGAACTCGCTGTAGCATGCATAAGGGCACTAAAGAGCGTACGAGTAACCACAAGCTGAGACCAAGCCGCCGCACCGACGATCGAATCTCCGGACATCATCGCACCCTCGATAAAATACTTGGCATTTTCGGTCATACCAAACCCCAGCCCCGCAGCGGCACCAAAGATAAACCCATCGCAGATATTGCCGTACTTACGCGATCGAATCAACAAAAGTAGGATAAATGCTTTCGCGGGCTCTTCTGTAAGCGGCGCCACAAAGGTAACGCTGATCTGCATCGCCAATTCCGGAGAAAAGATCGCACCAACGGGAAAATCGATAATGATCTGAAAAAAAATCGCAATCAGGACGGCACCCAGCGCGCCCCACAAAAAAGACGCGCCTACAAGCCACAACGGCTTTCGATCGTACAGATCCAAATTCCATACCACAAAAAGGAAAAAAAGCATTGGGATGGCGGCCGCAAACAAAGAGGCAATAGTTAAGATAATGGTCATGCTATCTTCTCTAGATGAATTCTTCTCTTAGTAGAGTATATGCTTACCCGACAAAAGACACTTTATTCTGAGAATCTATGTTTTCCATATCTCCAAAAGACATCTGCTTTCACGCTCTCGGCTGCGATCGCGCCAACGAGAAGAGAGAAAATCCACAAGAACTGCACGCGATGCTGAGCGATCCCGAAACGCGCTTTGTATCCTTTCAAAAAGGGAAGCCGTTGATCTCTCTTCAAGATGATACTCCCTGTATCGCCTTGCTTCGCTCCCAAGAGCTATCAACAGTCGAAGAACCCCTATTTTTGGGTATGCGCGCCGGTCCTTTATTTTTGATCGATCAGCCACCCCACTCCCTCTCCACGTCACAAAAATATATCGACACGCGACGCATTGCGGGCAGTCTCTCCGCGGAAGATGCATCGCTCTTGGGCTATGCCCAAAGCCTTCTGTACTGGAATCAAAAGACTCTTTTTTGCAGTGCATGCGGGAACCGAATCATCGGTTCGATCGCCGCCGATCGAAAACACTGCACAGCGTGTAACACCGATGTCTTTCCCCGCATCAACCCGGTTGTCATCGTCTTGCTCACCCACAAAGAGAGGGTTCTGCTCGCCCGTCAGCCGACCTTTCCCAAAGGCATGTACTCGTGTATCGCCGGCTTTGTCGAGCTTGGGGAAAGCTTACAATGCGCGGTACGCAGAGAGGTCAAGGAAGAGGTGGGACTCGAATTGAGCCACGTCGAATTAATCGGAGATCAACCGTGGCCCTATCCCGCTCAAATGATGCTCGGATTTCACGCCGAAGCCACATCGCCTGAGATTCGCATCGATCGCAACGAACTCGAAGATGCGCGCTGGTTTTCCCGAGAAGAACTACAGGTGATGACGTCCGGAAAGAATGACAGTGGATTCTTTATCCCGCCGTCCATTGCAATTGCGCGTTCACTGGTCGGTGCTTTTTTATAAATCCAGCGATTAGAGTTCTTCGATATTCACCGTCTCATCGAGTGCACAAATGGTCCACTCTCCTTCAATTTGCGAAGAATTACGCGTGTATACATCATCAGAATCCAATCCGATATCGGGTACCACATCATCGATGTCGTCATAGGATACCCCCGCTCTCATACATAAAAAGTAGAGGATCGCCAACAAATCGCGGATAGGAATACGCTTTCTATCCAAATAAGAGCGCTGCGTGTCCCTAAGAATCGCGTCTCGGAAATCGTGGCTACCTTGCCAATGCTCGGAATCGGACACATACTCGCCTTCGTACTGTAAAGTATAAATCGTCTTTCGCGCTCGATCTTCGTACCAAACATAATACCAACCTTGATCTCGATAGGTTTCACCACTATCGGGCTCCAATACCGTCGGACACCAACGATTCGATCGAAGACAAGACAAAAGCGCCCGCCATTTCTCTTTCTCATCCGGCGCAATCCATACATTTTCAATCGAACGCATCGGGCGTGAAATACAGAGAGAAACCTTCTCTCCTGAATGCAATCGATGCTCCCGTGTAACAAACATTTCATCGATCGATTCAATCGCCAGATCCAAATTAAGCAGCGGAAGTTGGGCAAAGGTACACGTCTTTAAATCCGTGCTTTTCTCTTCAAAAGCACGGCGGATCGCATCATCGAGTTGCGGAGCATATTGAGTAAAGGCTTTTTCGATTAAATCGGATTGATCGGTATACAAGCAGTCGACGATCGTATCGGCCACGCGCTCCGTGCAGAGGAGAAAAACCTCTTCTTCTGCCTCTGTTCGTTCGGCAATGTCCTTCAATACCCGAATCACAATGGCATCAAAGAACCCCGCTCGCCAAACAGCCACCAGGTGTGTTTTATGATTCTCAAGCCGCAGCAACCCGCTACAAAAACGCCGCTTTCC
>JAYYRF010000422.1:0-2648 GCA_036127535.1 Myxococcota bacterium
TTCAATATCTATGGTGATCTTCTTGGGCGTTCTCTGTATAGAGACCTTTGGCGGTGCCCCCACAAAGCCATTGCGTTGCATCCAAAGATATACCTTCTGTTCAAATCTCTCTTCATCTCCTACGGTAATACGGTCTCCTGGATATATATCCAGCAGCGCCAATAACTTCTCTCCCTTCGGGAGTGGGCTATCGGCCTCAAATAGATGAAGAGGGCCTGGCTCCACTCGAATGGTTAGTTGAGACCTTTTGGCCGAGACTTCAACCAAAGGGAGGTTGACACGAGCTTGAATCCATCCTTTACGTACCAAACGTGTTCGTATCTCATCTTTTAACCGAGAGAGTTCTTTGATCGATACCCGAGCGCCACGCCAAATACCTTTCCGGAGCAAGAGCAACTGGGTTTCGATAAAAACCTCTTGGGGCAGATCAACCAAAGTAATCCCGCTAAGCTTCTGCACTTCACCCGGTTCTATGTTCAGAGTTAGATTCACGCGCTGTTCGTTGTTTCGAAGAACGTCTATCCGAACTTGTAAATCGGTCCATCCCTCTTTGGCGCCAATCGTACGAATCGACTCCTCTAGCTTGAATATCTCCTCTTCAGGATAAAACACCTGCCCCAAATTTAGATTCAAGCGATTGGTTAGAATATTTTTCAACTCGGCCGGAGCACCAACAAATCGAACGGCATTGATCTTCGGGGCATGCTTAATATTATACTGAAGATGTACACCCTCGCCCATAATTGGGTGTACCCGCACAACAACGGAGTCGAAATCCCCAGCGAGATATAGGGTTTGTAAGTCTTGTCTCACAAGCCTTAAGTCAAGCGGTTCACCGAGAGGATGTCCCAACAACGAACTGAGTTCCCCTTCTGAGCCAGATGGAGAAACGATGGATATCTGATTTACCGTTTGCCCCACATACCATGGTGCAGCGAATGCGATACTGAGGAGGAGTAAAAGAATCATCAATCCGCCTCCAAGCGGAGCTGAAATTCAACACCATAGGCTCCACCGATATCCAGGTATCGTCCTCTCTGCTCGGATGTCCAAAAACTTCGAAGATAAAAGGTGTTCGCTAATTTTTGTTCCAAACTGAGATAAAAGTCCTCCGTTTGGGTTAGGTCTTTTTCAAAGCGAATTCGCGTCTTCTCACCCAAGTCCTTCTCCGCTAAAATACGGAGGGAGGAGGAGAATGAGCCACTGTTGGAGGTTCCTGAAATTAGGTCTACGCGATCGAAATTAAAAATTTCCGCTTGAAAAACCCCTTCTTGCACCTCATTAAAACGCTGAACAACACCGAGTTTGGAAGCGATTAGATCAGAACCTTCAACGGCCAGTGTACTGGACAATCCCCCCATCCTCTCGAGTTCGTCCCGTGTCATACCGAAGAAGAGCAGTGCATTAATATCTGCTTCGGGCATCTTGGGATTCGAATACGTTCGAAACTTCCAGTCAGAATATAGACCTTCAATAAAGTAGGATATATCAATATCTTGTTCCAAAGATCGCACCTGCGTCTGCAAAGCAATATCCAAGGCTGGATCGTAGGCAAAGGGATCGACAAACCGAATCTCAGCCCTTTGAATTTCAAAGTCGCGTTCTTTTAACAGAATCCGTCCTCCAGGCTGGGCACGTAGACGTCCAACCGTTCCAATTTGATTAAGATCTCCTATAATTTGAAACTTTGCCGTTGCCGTTAGGTCGGCCAAGTTGTTGCGAATCCGAACGGTTTCGTCGCCGTAAACGTCTATATGAAACGCCAACCACGAATTCTGATGTTCTTCTCGCGCAGCCTCCTCGAGTAAATTGGAGTCGATATCGAGCATGGCATCTTCCCAATCGATTCGTTTTGAGAAGAGCATCTCTTTAATGTCTACCCGCCCTTTCAATAACATTTTCTCTAAACTGCCAACCAAATGTAGGTCACCATCTCCTAATATCGGGGGCAAAGACGACACCATTTTGAGTTGGCACTGTCGAGCAAACATTTTGAGGTCCACACCTTCAATCGAGAAATTAGAGCCGGTAAGCTTCCCGACAACCTCGAATTCACCACCTCCACGACGTCCTTTCCAGTCGGTAAACTCATAGCGACTCGGACTAACAAAGAGCTTACCATTCACTTCTTCGTATGGGTGGTCCAACCAAGAAGCGGAAAAGTAGCCATCTCGAACATCAATATCGAATTGGGTTATGGGGTCTTCTCGATAACCATACATGCTCCCTTTCACAATCGCCGTACCGGAACTTCGGTCGACAAGCTTTACAAAGGAAGGAAGGTATCGTAAATCCACCTGTCCCAAGAGTTGATAGTCAAGCTTTCCATAAGCATTTCTCGAACCGTTCAGCTGAATTCTTGTATTTTGACCATCTTCGATTTCAAAACGGTTAATCGATAACTCTCCGTCTCGAAAGCGGATACTGGAGGGTCGAAACAAATATAAAAGTCCATCTCGAATACGAATCTTGAGAGATTCTAATATGGTATCAGCCGAAAAATTATCATTCTCGGCTCCCAAACGAAGCATACCCGAGCCCACCATACTAATACTTTCTCCGGTTGGCGTTTGGGGATACAAAAAGTGCAAGGGCGCTTTTTGAAATTCAATATTCACCTGATATCTTTCGGTAATTGACAATGAATC
>JAYYRF010000423.1:0-7061 GCA_036127535.1 Myxococcota bacterium
ACAATGCAACAATACTGCAAGGTTTGTTAGAAGAGTATCGGAAAAATAAGTCTCCTTCGAACTTACTATACACAATTCAATACTGAACAAGGGACTCAGAACGCTTTGTGTTTGGCTTCTTGGTTCTTCGCCGAAGTGCTAGGAGCAATACGCTAAGCCAAGCAAGAGGGGTGGTGCTCTGTGCATGTTGACAACCCGACTTCTCGTTGGAATCGATGTCGGATTCCGCTTCAACGGAGTCCGCAGGCGGTTCCTCGGTTGGTTCATCGGTCGGTTCGGATGTTGGTTCCTCGGTTGGCTCATCGGTCGGTTCGGACGCCGGCTCTTCGGTTGGCTCTTGGGTTGGATCCTCTCTCCAAAGTTCGAAGGTACCCGTTTCTTCATCGAGATTCCAAAATAGATCTTCATCGATGATCGGTTGCTGAATCGAGAGGTTAACCGCCGTTAAGCGACCGTAGCTTTGATCTTCGGGTAGCGTGAACGTGATGTTCGACAACTGAGCGCTTTGCGTAACGGTGAGATCGCGCAAAACGATGCTCCCCGAATCGCTTTGCTGGAGGGAACCGTTGATGTAGGTGCTTTCCAAACGCCCGCCGGTCATGCTTAAGTCACCATCTATATCTCCTAAAATGGCACCGCCCAATAGGTTCGCTTTCGCATTCGATGCGATTTGGAGTGACCCTTCTATGTGGCCGCCTTCTATGTCGATACGCGCGTTTTCTACAACAATGTCGATCGCGCTGTCTTCGTTGTATCGCAAGTACGGATGCATGTTCTCTGCAAAGATGTATCCGTCTGTGGGAAGTTCCGTCCAAGCCCACGGGTAGGGGATTTCTCCAAAGGGATCCTCTAAAACCGTCATTTCGGCTACTTCTTGATAGGTGTTGGCATTCGAAGGCGCGCCCGCCGTTAAGCCGACGGGACTGTATCCGGTGAGGGAACTGTAGACAATACAAGCAGCCAAGTAGCTGCCGTCGTAGGATGGATGACTGCCATCACCGCTGTATAGTCCTGAAAAAAGAGTTGGATGATGAATCTTAATATTGGCAAAACCCAGTCCCATCGGTGCAACCCAAACTTTTCGGGTGCTGCTGGATGCCGTATCCATATAGCTGAGGTAACCTTCTTTGAGCAGTTCTTGCATGGTTTCAAAGTCCGGATATAACCATGTGTTCATGGAGTCTCCGTCTCTTCGACCCCATGTCATCAGCAACATGCTTTGACCACCCTGTGCCTCGACCAAATCGTCCAAGGACACAAAGGCATCCCGGCTGTCAATCCACGAGGCTTGGTTTTGTGGAAACCCAGGTACTTGGCTCTGTTCTTGAAACAGAACCCAATCGTGGTAGCTGGAAAAGCCATTACTCCAGGTTCCATTGTTTTGTGACCGATTGAGGTGATCGACGAATTTGAGTCCACCTCCCGTCAGAGCAGATGTCTGTACAGCACTACCCAAGCCTTCTTCCAAGAGTCCTTGTACCAAAGAGGGTAGGTTATTGGAACTGGTGTAGCTGTTACCGACAAACATGATATCCGAGGCCGAGGACAGATTGATGAGAGATAGAAGGAGCATGTGCGTATCCTGGGGTGATAGAGCGATTGCATATGAAAAAATACCTGTTTCTATAAACGGCGCGTCACGACAAGGGATTTAATCTATTTGTAATGCGAACGCGGTTTTTGTGCACAAAAGGCAATACTTCCGTGTAGTTTACAAGGTAGCAAATCTTTTTGGTCGGCGCGTTGCCACAGAACATTTGCGCTTCATACGTCGAGTGTACAGTCATGCAATCTTATCTGTCCGGCTTCGGTCTTGGATTCTCTTTAATTTTAGCCATTGGTGCGCAAAACGCGTTCGTATTGAAACAAGGTCTCAAAAAGCAGCACGTTTTCCTTGTATGTGCTCTTTGCGCCTGTTCTGACGCGGTATTGATTACGTTGGGGGTCTCTGGTTTTGGTGCGCTGGTCGAGCGCTATCCTTCCATCGAGCAGATTGCGCGTTACGGTGGCGCCGCTTTTTTAATCGCATACGGTTTAATGAGTCTTTACTCCGCCTATAGTAAGAGCCATAGCCTGAAGCCCGCGGCGGATGTCTCGGAGTCCGCTTGGAAAGTCACGCTCATTTGCCTTGGATTTACCTGGCTCAATCCACATGTCTATCTCGATACTGTCGTACTGTTGGGGTCGGTTTCCACCCAATTTACCGATGAGATTGGGGCCTTTACGCTCGGAGCGATTAGCGCTTCGTTCGTTTTTTTCTTTGGTCTCGGCTACGGTGCACGGATTCTGATTCCCATTTTTCGAAAAGATGCTTCGTGGAAGGTTTTAGAGCTCGGAATTGGTGTTTTAATGTTTACGCTTGCGGTGAGTTTGATCGCGTGATCGTTCATATCGGTCGCGTTTTTACTGCTCGTTGGGGACAACGGCCGCTTTGGGGAGGGAAATCGGATGCTGCATTGGGATTAGAGACCTTGTCTGACCGTTCTCATCTTTGTGGGAATTCCAGAGGGTGGTGATGTCTACATCATGAGGGGTACATGGTATGATGAAGGAGCACGAACGAGAGAAAGGATGAACATGATTCTACCGGCCAGCTTATTTCTGCTGAACTGCACGCTATCGGCCTCCGAAGAGGAGGAACAGCGAGAAAATTGGTTTTATGCATGCCAGAAATATGAAAAAGGAACCGATGCATTTGGATTCTGCTTGTACAAAAATTCGGAAACGATGATGAGCATCCCCGATGTACAGGCCTATTGTGCATACGCCGGAAAGTGGCAGTCACAGTGTATATACAACTGGGTGGTGACCAAAATTGCCCCCGACAGCGGTTATGCAACCGAAGAATTACTCCAACTGTGTGGCGATATAAAAGATTGCGCTTTTCGCGTTGTCGACTTGCGACCGCAAGACGACGTTTTGGAACAGCTTAGATTGTGTAAAAGCTACGTGCGAAGAAATGTGAAAGATTGCTCTATGCACGCCATGGTCAATTGGTGGAAACAACAACCCGATGCGGCGGACGTTGCGCGCTTGATGCAAGTGTCTTCAGAGCCGCTGGAAGAGTATGGTTACTATTTGGCCGTTCGGATCCACTGTGACGGGGTCGGGACGTGCGCGGGAAGTCCCGTTATGAACCAGCGCTGCGAAGAACTCGGGAAGGGTTTTGCCAGTGAAAAGCTGCGCTGTCCCCAAATGCGTAGAGGGAGAGATGGTCTCTACAAAATACCGGGCGGTACCAAAGAAGACCGAAAGCGACATGTAACCGACGGAAAGCCCTATCGTTCAATCTGTACATTGAATGGTTGATTCGGAAACGGAACACCCTCCGGAGTAGCTCCCTCCAAACATGTCCTCTGTTATGGGGCTGTGGGATATATCCCAAGAGCTGATATCTTGCTGGAAGGCTGTCGCATCCCAAAACATCTCTTTCATGTTGAGCGTGCCGGAGACATCCCAGTTTGCAATGTCGCTGTTGAAATGAGTGGCCTGCATGAACATGGCCGACATGTTGGTCACGCTGGAGACGTTCCAGGTGCTCACGTCACCATCGAAGAGATGCGCGGAAGAGAACATTCCCCGCATATTGGTCACGTTGGAGACATCCCAATCGCGGATATCGCTGCAAAATACGGTCGCACCGGCAAACATCCGCTCCATATTCACCACGCTGGAGACATCCCAATCGCGGAGATCCCCGTTAAAAGACGCAGCGTTTCGGAACATACCGTTCATTTTCTCTGCCGCCCCGAATTGCCATCCACTCACATCTCCATTGAAACCAGAGGCCTCGTAGAACATATGGGAGAAGTCTTCGACCTGGGCGACGTTCCATCCTGGCAAGTCGCTGTTGAAGGTGCTGGCACCACCGAACATATGGTTCATGTTGTATACGTTTGACACATCCCAGTGTCGCAGGTCGCTATCAAACGCTCGGGCCTCGTAGAACATGAATCCGGTGTCTGTTACATTGGAGACGTCCCACCCGCCGAGTTCGCTCTCGAATAGGGTGGCTTGCATAAACATTTTTTGCATGTTGGTGACGTTGGAGACATCCCACTCACTGAGGTCTCCCTTGAATCCAAAGGCGCCGGCAAACATGTACCGCATATCGGTGACGTTGGAGACATCCCACGTTTCCACATTGCCGTTGAAGAGGACGGCTTCGTTGAACATATATCCCATGTCGGTAACGCCAGAGACGTCCCAATTACCGAGATCGTGATCGAATAGGGTGGCTTGCATAAACATACCTTCCATATTGGTCACATTGGAGACATCCCACCCACCGATGTCTCCCTTGAATCCAAAGGCGCCGGCAAACATGTACCGCATATCGGTGACGTTGGAGACATCCCATGCATCGATTTCTTGGTGAAAGGATTCAGCATACTGAAAGAGCTCGGCCATATTGGTGACGCCAGAGACGTCCCAATCGTTCATATCACAGGTATACAGACCGTTGCAGTCTCCGGTTTCGTCGTATGCCAGACACTGCGAAACCCAGCGATGAATTGTCTCGTCGGTGGCCACCGGACACCCAAAATCACAAGAAAGGTCATCGACTCCAGGGATGTATCCCGCATGGCAAACGACCGCGGTGCAGCTGAATTGGTCGGTACATTCCGCGCATATTCCCCCATCGATTTCGATCTCGGAGCAGTCGTCGCAGACGCTGTCGTTTCCGGTTGCGTTGTCACCTGCTTCGTTGCTCGTGCCGCTCGGGCAAGAGACGCATTCTCCCGACTGAACATACTCGTTGGCTTCGCAACGCTGTACCTCACAGGTCAGCCCGTCATGGGATGGTTGCCACGATTTTTCGCAGGCCAGTACGTTGCACTGATCGTCGTAGTTCAGGGCGTGTTCCGTGTTGCAATCGGTGCTCTTTCCTGCGCATGCGAGAAACAGTCCCTTCCATGCAAACCAATACAGCATCCTCACTCCGGTGTTGTTGTGCGATTGAGCTCGTATAACGATTATATCAAATTTGACGCCAAACGCGTCCCTTTTGTCTATGGTTTGGCGTTTGAGCGACGCGTGCCTCGATACGGGTTACTTTCCCGTTGTGAAACGTTGGTTGGGTATGTAATTTGGGGGTGGATGTATTTTTTTCGCAATTTTCTGATTTCTAGTATGGCAAGACGCTGTTTCGAGTTCTTTTGGTCACAATTATTGCTTGAACCAGCGATGAATCGATGATCTGTTTGGTTTAAAAGTACTTAGAGCGATGCAGTTTATCGTAAAAGCTCGCCACAGAATGTCATCGAAAATCATTGTGTAACTTTTCGAAAAGATGTTAATTTAAAACCAGTTACATGGAAGTCGTTTTGCAGTATCCCTCCTTATCCAATGGTCGCTATGAAATACGTTCCCGACTTGGTGCTGGGGGAATGGCTACCGTCTTTCGCGTCTTTGACACGCGTCTTCGGACGGAACGCGCCGTAAAAATTTTGCAGCCCGAGTTGAATGTTCGCAGGCAAATACGCGAGCGCTTTGAGAACGAAGCGAGTACGATGGCCAAGCTTCATCACAAAAATATCGTCACGATTTACGACATCGTAACTGAAAACACGATGGTTTTTATGGTGATGGAACTTTTGGAGGGTGGAAGCCTAATGGATCGCATCTAACTTCACGGTCCACTCCACCCGCAGCTCGCCATCGATGCCATCATTGACATCACCAACTCGATCGCCCACGCGCACGAAAATGGCGTCATCCACCGCGATATTAAACCGCACAACGTGCTGATAGCGTCAGATGGAACCCTAAAAATGACCGATTTCGGTATCGCGCGTGTGGAAGACGGTATTGCTTCAGGTCTCACACAAACGGGTGCCGTCATGGGAACCATCGCGTATATGGCTCCTGAACAGCGTATTAGCGCGAAAAATGTGACTTTTGCTTCGGATATTTATGCACTTGCCGCCACTTTTTATGTGATGTTGACCAACGGTAAACCGGTTGAGATCTACGACGAAGATGAACAGGATGCGCTTTTTGAAGGACTTTCGGCTCCCATTGTTCAGTTTTTGAAAAAAGGATGTCACGCCAACAAGAAAGAGCGTTACCAAACGTGCGAAGAGATGCTGCAAGATCTTAGGATACTCAAAACCAAGGAACCTCCTCTTCCAAGTGAAGCCCCGACCATCTTTATCGAGCGACCCCAAAAATCGCGTGAATCCTCCGAGCAAGAGATTTCAAAAATAAAAACCCTTTTGGATTCTTACATTGAAGGCGAAACGAATTCTGTACACCAACAGAAGACCCATGTGCCCGATGCTGGAACCCTTCACCTCGAAGACTTTGCGGATACGCCAAGCGTCACTCCGCAATCTGGCACAACCGATGTATCACAACATAATTCTTTGCCCCCTCCGACCATTATTCAATCGCAAAAGACGTCTCCTTTGGTCATATTGGGCGGGTTTGCGTTGGTCGCGTTGTCGATCGTTTTCGGATTGCAACAGCTGAAAAGCGATCCGCCTTCCGTGCAACAGAATGCGGTAAAGCAGACTGCTGCACAGAACCAGCCAGCTCCTGAACAGCCTACGAGTACCCCAAAAGCGAGTTCTGATACCGAAAAGCAAAAAACTTCGGAGCCTACGCCGGCAAAACCCGCAACAGAGACGAAGGCAGAAACGAAAGCAGAGATAAAAAAAGAGATAAAAACGGTCAGTAAGCCCAAAGCAAAACCAAAGGCCAAGCCCAAAGCCAAGCCCAAAGCCAAGCCCAAGAAAGAGCCAAAGGCACAAACCCAAACGCAGACCAAAACCGAGACGGCGAAGAAAGTGGAAGCCCCAGCCGTCGATCCGAACGCGCCGAAAGGAACCATCGTAATCAATTCTTTGCCGTGGAGTACCATTACCATTAACGGTGTACAGAAAAACACGCCGGCGCGCATCTCGCTCCCATCGGGTACACATCGGCTTAAAATGAAAACCGCTGCAGGACAAAGCCACGCGGTTACCATCAAGGTGAAGCCCGAGTCCAACCCGGCATACTGCTGGAATTTCGACAAGGGCGCGAAGTGTAATCGCTAGGCACGGGTCTCTGTACTC
>JAYYRF010000424.1:0-3570 GCA_036127535.1 Myxococcota bacterium
TCAGCCAACTTTGAAAGTCCGCACTCTTTCTTTGCAGAGACGTTCCAACGTTTTGAGACCATATCGCGATCTTCGATATGCTGGGAGGAAGACCCTCATAGGCTCCGGCAGCAAAAAGACGTTCTTTTTGATCTTCGTCGAGTCCAATGGCATCGGTGAGGCGTGCCCGCTTTGCGCGCACATCTTCGAAGAGAGCACCTTCGAGATTGGCACCGGCGAGGTCTGCACCATTCAGATTGGCTTTTCTGAGATCGGCTCCGCGAAGATCGGCTTGTCGAAGATCGGCACCGCTAAAGTTGACCTCCTGTAGATTTGCGTTTCTGAGATCTGCATCAAAAAAACTCGCTTTTTCTAATACGGCTTTGGGAAGAGAAGCCCCTTGAAAGGTACAGGATTCGAAATCACCAAAACGGGCCGTAAATTCGGTGAGCGTGGCCTGTGAAAAATTTGCTTTGCGGGACTGGACGGCGTCAAATTTTGCCTTAAGCAGATCTGATTCTGTAAAATTTGCAAAGAGAAGAGTGCATTGCGTAAAATCGACATTTTTTACAGAAACCTTGCTGAAATCACTCCTTTCAAGGTTTAGCCCACGGTAGCTACCTCCATCTTGAAGAGTAGATTTCGAAAAAAATGCATTTTCTTTGGAATCCTTTTGGTCTGACACTTTCACTCTATGCTATATGAATTTTGTAAGTGTTGCTCTGTCAATGCTTTTCTTCCCCCAAAGTTCTTACCACATATAACTTCTGTATTTCCTTTCACATATCGAACCCTCAAAATAATCATCCTATCTCCCTAAAAATGTAATTAAGTTGGTCTTGTTTGCGATTGTATTTCAGTTCAAAGCATGACGAAAGTACTTTTGGAGAGCTTCAACATCACAATATACCCTTTTTTTAGATACAATTCATTATGGACAAACTTGTAATAGAAGGTGGGATTCCCCTTAGCGGATCCATTCCAATCGGTGGAGCAAAAAATGCCGCTCTACCCATTTTAATTTCAACGCTGACCTGCGGCGGAACCCACCACTTTCGGAACGTACCTCAACTTGTGGATATTGAGTCTACGCTGTCCTTGCTCGGGCGTATTGGTTGTCCATCTCGTGTAGAAGCAACAGGAGATTTTGGATTGGGTGTTGAATTGGATACATCGAGGATTGCTTTTAGCGAGGCGCCTTACAACTTGGTCCGAAAGATGCGGGCCAGCGTGTTGGTCTTGGGGCCGCTATTGGCGCGTTGTGGTCAAGCGACGGTTGCGCTGCCGGGTGGCTGTGCAATTGGTGTACGTCCTATCGACCAGCATCTCATGGGACTGGAAGCTTTGGGCTGTGTGTTTAAGCTTGAAAATGGAAACATTGAAGGTCGCGTAAAGCATCTTAAAGGAGCGGAGATCAATTTGAGCGTTCCCACCGTTACCGGAACCGAAAATATTTTGATGGCCGCCGTGTTGGCCGATGGGGTTTCGGTCATCCATAATGCGGCCAGAGAACCCGAGATCGTCGACTTGGTGCGGTTTTTGCGCTCCATGGGTGCCCGAATAAAAGGAGAGGGTACATCTACACTCGAAATCGATGGTGTCCCGGCTCTAAGGCCTGCTCGAGAGGCCTTTTCGATTCTTGGAGACCGAATTGAAGCGGGAACGTATCTACTGGCTGCTTTAATAACGGGGGGTAACATTACGATTACCGGTGCTCCGGTTGCCGATATGAGCTCTCTCTTACAGCATCTCAGACAAGTCGGAGCAGAGATCGAAACCGGAGATGATTGGATCCGACTCACTTCTCCCGAAAAGGGGGTTCCCGTATCCATTGAAACCGCACCACATCCTGGTTTTCCCACCGATATGCAGGCACAATGGATGGCGGCGATGTCTCTTCTTTCGGGGAGTTGTATCATTTCGGAGAAGGTGTTTGAAAACCGCTTCATGCACGTTGCTGAATTGGGGCGAATGGGAGCAAACATTCGCATTCAAGGACCCTCTGCTCATGTAAGCGGTGTCGATTCCTTGACGGGAGCGACGGTAATGGCGACAGACTTACGGGCAAGTGCGAGCTTAATCTTGGCGGGTCTAGCAGCGAAAGGGCAAACGGAAGTCCTGCGCATCTATCATTTAGATCGCGGTTACGAAAAACTCGTCAAGAAGATAAAAATGCTTGGAGGTGCAATTGCACGTGTCTCAACTCACTCTACGTTACCGGTAGGATCTCTCCGACAAGAACTGGGGAATTAGGAACGCATTTATGGCAATTTCAAGAGAGATCATTGAAGAAATTCGATCAAGGGTATCCATCTATGATGTGGTCTCTCAGAGTGTTCGTCTACAGCCGTCTGGTAACGGCCGATTTAAAGGTCTATGCCCATTTCATCAAGAAGATACACCCAGTTTCACGGTCACAACCACACAGAATATGTTCTATTGCTTCGGTTGTACGATGGGGGGAGATGTATTCAAATTTACGATGCACCTTAAGGGACTGAGTTTTGTCGAAGCCGCGCAAGAATTGGCCGATTCTGCAGGGATTGTGATCAAAAAGCTCAACAAAAAAGAAACGTTGCGCCTAACGCGAAAACAAAAATTGTATAAAGTATGTGCCTTGGCTGCAGAGTATTTCTCCAACAATCTTCAGGTCGGTACTGCGGGTGCCTTCGCCAGGGATTATTTGGCTAGCAGAGACCTATCAAAAGAGAGCATTCTCAACTTTCAACTCGGCTATGCGAAGGATAGTTACGACGATCTGCTGAATTTTATGCACAAGCGTTCGATTCCCGCTGACTTGGTCGTCTCTGCTGGTTTAGCCCGCTATCGAGATATCGATCGACCGAGCAAAGGGTCGTACAGCCTTTTCCGAAATCGTCTCATCATCCCGATTCGAGATGCTCGAGGTCGGATTATTGCCTTTGGTGGTCGTCGCTTGAAAGAGGATCAAGGACCAAAGTACATCAATTCTCCCGAAACCGATATATATAAAAAGTCAAAAACCCTCTACGGGTTATCATTTGCCCGAAGTGTGATCCAAAAAGAGAATCGAGCACTGCTGGTTGAGGGGTATTTTGATTTAATCGCCATGCACCAAGCAGGTTTTAAAGAAGCCATTGCCACTTGCGGTACGGCACTAACGCTGGAGAATTTACATATTCTTAGGCCTCTTGCTAAACGGGTTTTTACCGTATTCGACTCTGACGAAGCGGGACAAAAAGCCGCTGTGAACAGTTATGCCTTGATGCTTGAAGCGCAGATCTCTTCCTTTCAGATCTCATTGGGCAAAGCCAAAGATCCAGACGATTTTATTAAGGAACACGGCGCTGAAAAGTTTCAGTTGCAGATCGAATCTGCAGAGCCCATGTTGGTTCTTAAAATAAAATCTTTGGCCAAGAAGCACGGTTTGTCACCGAGTGGCAAAAATCAAATGATTGAAGAGCTTTTGCCGTTCTTACGGAAAATGAAAGGGGTAACGCGTGACGCATCTATTTCAGAGATTGCGTCTCGTCTTGCGGTGAACGAGAACCTAATTCGCGAATTACTGGATAAAAATAGCTCCCAACAAGAAGCGATACGCAAAACGCCAGT
>JAYYRF010000425.1:0-4929 GCA_036127535.1 Myxococcota bacterium
GTCCAACTGATCGCTGTTTAGACCATCGGTAACGAAGGCGCTACAGCGTACCGCGTCCTGTGGATCTGCGATCGTCGAACTCAAAGACAGCGAACTGCCCGTACCCGCGGAGACCCCATCAATTTCCCACGAATAAGTTAGTGTTGCATTGCCTGTTGGATCGTAAACCGTCGCCGTGCAGGTTAGATTGGAATCGTTGTACAGAGGCGTAGGATCGATCTCAATGGTGTTGATGAACGGAGGCTGCAAGATGTCCGTGGAGGCAGTTGCCGTCGCGGTTTCACCGCTTTCATCGGTCGCCTCGACAGTACAAACAATGGTATCGCCGGACGAGGCCATCGAGGAGGTCAGTTGAAGCGTTGAACCGGTTCCCAAAACCTGGCCTGTCGTCGTATTGGTCCATGTATAGGTTTCCGCGACCGCTTCTTCGTCCGGATCCGACGAAGAAGATGTGCAAGTGAGCAAAGCGGTTACCGAAGCTGTCGTCGGGGATACCGTTGCTGAAGTCGTCGGTGCACGATTCTCGATGGTTTTGTATGCGGCTGAGACGTCACTTCCAATCGAATCGCTTACCTCGAGTTCGCACGAGATCACATCACCGGGCATACCGAGCGAAGGTTGCATGGCAATGTAGGGATCGTTACTCCCAATGCTGGTCGCCTGTGTTGTGTTGGTCCAAGAGTATGACGACAAGTAAGAGGAATCTGGGTCGGTCACGGAAGCAGAACAAATGAGAGTAGAGTCGTTGTAAATCGGATCGGGATCGATGTCCAAATCAAAGATATGCGGAGCCTGTCCGGGCTCTGCAACCCCAAACAGTACCGAAACGGTACAGGTAGAACCCTGCTCATCCGTCACCAACATCGTAATGGTGTGTACGTTGACGGACAACGCCGTGGCAGCAAAGGAGATCGAACCATCGCTTGAACTCGGTACGGAACTACCAAGAGCAACACCATCGGCCAAAGGGGCATCTTTGTCAGAATACCACTCAACAACCAGCTGATCCGATGATACATTGGGATCCGTTGCCGTGGCAGAGAACAAAATCGGGTCGCCCGAGGCAAAACTTTCGCCATCTTGGGGGGTCACAATTTCACAAGAAGGAGGTTCATTCGCTTCGTACACTACGATCGTAACGATTTCTGAAACGGTATTTTCCGCAGAATCCGTCACTTCCAATCGAATCTCGTGCTCCCCCGCGGTGAGGGTGGTTGAACTTTGCGAAAGACCCGCGCTGTCCGCGACCGCACCCAGTTCCAAGTCACCGTCCAAAGAACTACTCCATTCGAGCAATAAGTCTTCGGGGCTATCTTCCGCATCGGAGACCTGCGCGTGAAAGGGTACGGCTGCATCGGCATAGTAGTATTCACTCGCCGTTGGCTTGAGAATCTCAATCGAGGGAGGTTCGTTGGATACGATCTGAATGGTAATCTCGTCGGCATCCGCCGCGTCCAAGGGATCCTTAACATTCACCGATACCCGAGCCGCCTCGCTTCCAAACGTGAGTTCACAAGAGGATACTCCTTCGTCATCGGGGGGAGCCCAATCGCAAGATGAGAGTTCATTTCCAGCTGCGTCGTAGACGTACCAAGAGCATACGAGTTCGTCAAAACTGTGGTTCCCATCGGAGGCTTGCGCCCAAAACATCGTCGGCAACGCTTCTTGGATCTCTGCATCCATCCCGTGAGATTGAATCGAGATACTCGGATCTGCGTTGTAGACTTTTAGTCCATCTTCGGAAGAGCACGCCAAAGACAAGATGATTATACCGTTCAAAAAGTACCGCATCAAGAACCTCCCTTTTTGACTATATCGCTGTATCCGTTGCTCTCGAGAATGTAAAGATATTCCCTCCGTTCAACCGGAAACGATCAGGAATTTCCCCGACTCTCAACAATCTTTGTAGAGAATTACTTTTGGATGCTCTCGACCGCAGACACAAAGTCTTTGGGTTCCGCTTGCAAACGATAAGAAACTCTCAGTCCCAATCGAGCACCGAAGGTCGGTGTCTCGCCAAATAAATCGGCGTACCCTCGGACATACGGTGTCCAATACAACTTTGGATGATACGGTCGCTGCACACTTCCGGATGCAAAGCCAAGCCACAACTCGGCTCCAACGTCCGGAAGCATATCGGACTGCTCTGCCGTTGAATACACCGTTGAGTCAACGATCAAACGCGTGCCCAACTGCACACGACTATAATTTCCTTTTTTGCCGAAGGCCGATGGTCCCCATACATTGGTTCCTCCACTCCATAAACCCACCGGTGTGGGATACAACATCCAACGAAAGCCGAAACCACCCGTAACATTCACGTCATATATGTTGGGTGACCCCCACGGCGCACCGTAAGCTCGAACACCTGGATGAAGAGAGATATCCCATCCTAAGCGACCCTTTGGAATGGGAAAAAAGCGAGAAATCGGTGTTGTGGTCGCCGCACTGATCCAGTTGACGTTTTCAAAACCGATTTCCAGTTGATGCTGGAAACAGTCCTGCCCGACTTGACATCTGGTCGTTTCAGTAAGCGAGGCAATACGAGACTGCGACAGACCACGAGACCCAAATGCGAGGTTGATATACCAATCGGCATTCTCTTCTCGCTTCCACGTCGGTAAGAGCGTCGTAGAATCCTCTTCTTGTAAGGCTTGCTTGAAGGGAGTGATTAAGGGGCTTTGGCTTCCATCAGCCGATAGATATCGAATCCATCCATTTTGCCAAAACCCCTTGTGATGAACCCGCTCGTAGGGGGACGATCCATTGAGATTCCCCATCCCGTCTCTGGAATTTGAATCCGTCTCTAGGGCGATTAAAAGCGTGTCGTCGGCCGCGTTCTTTGCCAAACGCTTGAGGATGATGTCCTTGATCTCGGTCATAGGAGACGCGACCGCCTCGGCCTCTGCTTGATTTTGCTGGAATGCGCCCAGATTCTTGGCCAAAGACATCTTGGAAATCGGTGTCGTTGGATAAAAATTCCCTTCTAACAGCGAAGCACGAAGGAGTGTCGGTGCGAGATGCTCGGGTGTGAAATACACATCATCACACAGTGCGGTCGTCTTCGCGCGCAATTCAAACCCGCCGATTTCTGTATTGTACAGCTCCCAAAGCACGTGCCATCCACTCCACAGACGCCAGCTTACTTCGTACAAAGAGCGGTTTCCCGGCAGATCGATAATCGGCTTCAGCTTGGGTCGATTTTTATACGGGTCATCCAGCATAATAAAATCGACCTGCCCCATATTCCATCCGAGAACCTCATTGGGGTCGTCCAGGCCGCGCGGTGCGACCAACACCATCTTAACTTGAATCGGCTTCACAACGGGTTCGGCAAATGCAGACTCTATATCTTTGGTTTGCGTGGTGCATATGGCGACCGGACTTACACGATTGGTCTTTTGGGCTAGATATGTAGCTTTCAGACCGTGCTCCATCAGTATCTCTTCCCAAATAGATGCTGTCAAATCGACGACATCCTTGGGACTCTGGGATGATCCGGACTTTTTGTTTAGCTCCGCTCCCAATTTGTCATTGAAGTGATCGTAGACGATGTAAATCGTTTGCATCCCCTTATCTTGCTGGTCTTGCATGTGATCCAAAAGCCATTTGAGGTATGCGATATTCAGCTTTCGAATCTCTTTCCAATAATCTTTGTTTGGTTTAATGTGTGCTTTGAGCCATATATCTTTGTAGTCGAGATCGACGAGCAGAGAGAGGGCTTCCTCTCGAACCTGTATTTGAGAGTTGCGAAGAATCTCTTGAATGGTGGCCTCGTCCGGTCTTTTCTCCCCTTCGAGCTGCTTGATCCATTTATCCAAAACCCGATCGGGCAATTGATTGAGATTGAGTTTCAAACCATCGTTGGAATGAAAATAACTCACCGCTTGCGGCCCTTCTTCATCACTTTGGCCCTTGGCCGCAATGTTGAGCTGCATCGTTCCGACTTCGGCTTTGATCTTCTCTCCTTGCGGCGGTCGATTCATCAAGGCAAGCGAGGATAATATTTGAACGTGATTGGTCGTATATTCGCTGGCCGCATATCGAACGATCAAAGAAGAGATGGCATCGGAAAGAAATTCAAATTCGGACTGTGCCTTCTCCTCACTTTGTGTCATGATATCCGTCAAAGCAATATCTTTGGTGAAGACAATGTCCTCTTTGGAACGGATGACCTGCTTTACGGGCGCACGCTTGACCATGATGGGATTTTGATAGCGATAAAGAGGAGATGCTTTCTTCTCTTCCAGCATTTTGGGTTCGAACGGATAGTGTTGCTCAAAGAAGGGACCGGAGTTTTCGCTATCCGCAGCCATGATGTCGTAGGGATGCGGCTGCTCCCGATAACCCAAATTTTTCGCAAATCGACCTTGAAATAAGAGCATCTTTGATTCGGCCAACGGCGCAATGCGCAATGGGACGAATAGATCTCGGGATGTTTCGTGACTCAGTCTCCAGCGAGAATCATTTGGAACGGAGTACAGCGTTTTTCCAAAGCGACGCGTTCCCCACTGTGATTCGAGATCCGGTAGCGTTTTCTCTCCCAGTATCTCCTTCCAAGCCCCTTGATCGACAGCAAATTGCAGATCTTCCCACAACGTGAAGTACCCCAAAGAGTGTGCTTCCTTACCCGAAGGAGGGAGTTCTTGAACGTTGAGGTAGTGGACATACTCAACACATTGCCCCAAACGCGCCTCTATGTCATTACAATCCCCCTTTAAATCGTAGAAGGAAAACACATTGAAGTCAATGGGGTTGGCAAGAGCAAAGGAGAAAAGAAGGGATAGCATATCAAAACCCTGTTTCGATGTTCATCACTTTTCTAGTAACGAGTTTTCCAACATAAAACGAATCTCAAATGAAGCGGTGTACGGAAGAAAGAGTTTCGCGGCTTGAATACTTTCTTTTACAAGGATAATAGATCTTGAT
>JAYYRF010000426.1:0-7333 GCA_036127535.1 Myxococcota bacterium
CCGGGCAATCTCGAAGTATGCGACGGCGTTGATAATGACTGTAACGGAGCGATGGATGATGAAGATCTCAATCTCGACCTCAACTCTGCCTTCATTTACTATATCGATCTTGATGGGGATGGCTACGGCAATTCGGAAACAGGTCTTCTCCGCTGCAGTGAAGAAGAGGGGCACGTTCTCAATGGAGAAGACTGCGATGACGAAAATGCAAGTATCCATCCACAGGCCGATGAGGTGTGTGACACCATAGACAATGATTGTGACGGCCTCATCGACCTCGACGACGATTCGATGGATCCCGGAAGTAGCAGTGTATACTATTTGGATGCCGACGGTGATGGCTACGGAGACGACAGCCTATCATTGGATGCCTGCATACCTCCGGAGGGCTATGTCATGCTTTCCGGAGACTGCGACGACACAAACTCTTCCGTCTCACCCGTCGCAGACGAGATCTGTGATGAAATTGATAACGATTGCAACGATCTCATCGACGCCAACGATCCAAACGTAACCGCCTATGGCACAGGGGTTTCTCAAACGTGTGCCGCGGAAACGTGCAAGGTCATCATGGACGATGGATACAGCAGCGGTGATGGTTACTACTGGATCGATCCGGCTTCTTCTGGTGCGTTTGAAGTGTATTGCGACATGAGTACCGACGGTGGTGGATGGAGCATTATGGTTCAAAATCTCAATTTTCCCACAACCAATATCTATGATGAATACGACTATGCGGATTTTTGCGATTCCTATGGAATGATCTATGCGGGACGAGAGATTGAAAACAGCGCGAGCTGGCTGGCTCAAAAACGGATGCTTTGGAACACCAATCACAATCTTAGACAAAACGGCTGGCCCAACGGATGGATTGTTTCGTACGAAATGGGCGGTAGTCTCGCTATGCCTATGTTTCGTACCACTGCGGGTTTGCAGAGTATCTTCGATGGTACGCTGGTCAGTCTGCCTCCCAACATTGTGGGAGACCGCTGCGATCCCGGGGGCGGGGAGTATCTGTGCGGATATTGGTACGATGCGGGCTGGAGTGATTCCGATCTCAGTGTGTATCCCGATCCAGAGGATTGGGCCTCTGCTTACAATCACGAAGAGACATATATCTCGTGTATGTTCCGTTGATGGAAATATCCATTCCATTGGAGGGTTAGTCCAAAGAGCAAAGGCAAAAAAACAGTTTTGACAAAGCGGTTACCGCGAGATTACATGCAAAGGCATGCAACGAACTCTTATTTCTTCACTTCCACAGCCAATCGCAGAAGGTCTTCAACACTTTTTAGATGAAGATCTACCGCGCTCTGCGGACGAATTGTCAGAACTGCTCGTCGGACTCATTGAATATTTGGGCGGTGTGGGTATCTCGGATTACTTGGATGGAGCCGAGAATCCGAAACAATGTGCTCGCAATGCGAATTTGAACGGCTGGCTCATCTCGCAATTGACCAGCGGAAAGACGGGGACGGGTATTTGGGCGCGGTGGACGCAAATGGCTGTGCAAAGCACAATTGCGCCAAAGATTCCATGTCTCAAAAAATATGTTGCGGAGAATGATCTCGATGACCCGAATTCCAATCTCTCTTGGATGCTTCGTTTTCGCAACGATGTCATGCACGGAGGGTTTGTGGCACCTCTTCCACGCATAATTGAGGCGCGAAGGCGACTGGAGGAGATTTTTGCGGTCTTAGCGCCTCTTTGGGAATTGCGGCCGGCGGGCTGTTTGGGTGCACCTCCTGATCCCGTTTGGAGAGAACTTACCGGATTGCAAGGGCAGCCGATGGATCCACCCACGATCGCTCGAGAGAGTTGGATCGGTGTGGGGGCTGTCTTGCTCGTCGACGCACACAATACCGCGCAGCTTGCGATTCATCCTGCGTGCACAATTGATTTAGACGGACATCTTCACATTCAGCACAACTGGAAGCAGCATCATTTGGGATGGTTTCATCGCTCGGCCCAGATTCGGGGATTCTTTGAGCGTTATCAGCGAGAGCGCTCCGGTACCATTGAGGCATCGGACTGGTTTCAAGAGATCGAAGACGCATTGCCGGAGCACGGCATCCTCTCTCGAACAGCCTTAGAAGAGAGGGTTCTTTCGTTGTTGTCTCGTGATGGGGTTGTCATTTCTTTTACGGGGCCGGTTGGCTCGGGTCGCAGCACCTTTGCCTATCAGATGGCGAAGAAAAGCGGACGTAAGAGTCTGCTGTATCCGACCAAGCCGTCCTCGGTTCGTATGGATCCCAGTGTTCTCCAACGCTGGGTGGAAACCTCATGTGCCCAAATGGGAGATGAAAAGGGGCTCTTGATCATAGATGACGCGCACCTCATCGGACGAGGTTTGTATGCGTCGGTTCCATCTCAGGGCATTCTTAAAAATGCACAAGAGAAAGGCATTTCTGTCATTTTTATCCATCCACCGTCCCAAAAGCCACCCATGGCCTACGATTATCAAATAGCAATTGCTCCTTGGTCAGAAGAGGAGCTTGCCGTGTGGGGGGATCCTGCGGTATTGCGACTGCAAACGGGTGGGCATCCGGAACTGCTGGTGGGGATCGCTGGGGGACTCCAAAAGATGAAGGCGCGCATGCTTCAAAAAATGAACGGTGATACGCTTTCGTTGCAATGTCTCACACAGCTACAAAACAATCCGATGACGGTATTGGAATTAAGCCGGTGTTTGAAAGAGTTTGCACCCCGGATTGAACTTCGTCTTCGAGAGATGTTGGACTGGATTATCGAAAAGGAAATATCTCACAACGGAAAAACAGAGAGAGAGTACGCATTGCATCCCGGTTTTGCGATTGCGATACGGGATATCGCACCATGAGTGGAGATTCCCAAAAGCTGTCCAAAGAGCAAAGATCACAGAGATTGCGGTCTCTTGTAGAGACGACAGAAGCCCAAAAAATCATGCAAGATTTAAAAAGCGGCGTGCTCTCGGTCAAGCAGCTTCATCAAACGATTGGTTTCCAATTCAACGAGCATCCTCTAATTCAGTCTCTTGGGAGCAACGATCAGCGCGCACTCTTGGGGATGTTGACCGGTATGTTGCGTTCTGCTCTTCCAAAGGCTCCCAAAAAATTAGGGCCGGGAGAGGAAATTTTAAAGAAGAATCCCCAAGAGCGAGACGCATGGAGAAGAGAGCAAGTGCAGCGATTTGTTTCACCCATCTCTTATTTGTATTCTCAGGTGCGGCATGGATTGAGCTTGGAGAGAGGCAACCCGCGCCGAAGAGATTTGGCTTGGGACATTGTCAATACCGCCATCACGGCTATGCGCTATGTGACGGTCGTGGCTCTCTCGGATTATGTAGAGCAGGGCCTGAGCGATCCGCAGCTCAACCGCGTGTTGGTCGATGCTCTTCGAAAGCCTTCAGATGGTATTTGGACGATGCTTATGTTCTCTCCAGATGCCGGAAAAAAGCACAGCCTTGTGCATGTCCTTTCGCAAAGGAAGATCCATCTCAAACCCGTTCAAGAATTGGAGACCAAGATCGGTGGCTCCAATATCAACATCAAAGGTGTTTTTGGGACCATCACCGGTCTTCCCACCAAGGCGCCGAAGACGTTGGGAGGGCTGGTCGATTCCTTTGTTCAGTTTCGAAACCAGCTTGTGCATGGCGCATACAGTCGTCGCCGCCCCAGCGATGAGATCGTAGAAGCACTGGGTCTCCTGCTTGATATAACGCTGTCTTACTTGCGCCCGGTTTTGCGTTTGCCCGTTCTTGTCGCGACCAAAGATTCGGTTTTGAGCGCCAATGGGCCAACATTGGCGGCGATAGAAGACGCTTCTCATGCCCAATTTCTAAAAGACAATCGAAACCAGCCCATTTTGATGGGTAAAAATAGGCCGATATCGTTAGCACCGTGGCTCACGGTAGCCGATTTAAATTCTGCTATTCATCAGTCCAGTGAAAGCTCTCCAGAAACCGTTCTACAAATTGCAGAGATCTGTTTTTGTAATCGATTTGAATCCGAGATTCTCCATTACTTGGGTTTTGCGGCGCGCACCCAGCTCGCTCATATCGAATTGATTGAAACCGAAGAAGCCGAAAAAGCATATCAATTGTTCTCTACAACGTTGGAGCAACTCCGACAAAGATCGGCTCCGGCGTCTGCCAGAAAGGCGAATCCAATTCAGAGATTTGATGCGATGGCTCGCTTTCACGGTGAAAATTTCGTCGGCCGTGGGGATGTGATGGCGGAGATCGAATCCTTCATTCTTCGCAACGACGCATGTTTGGGTGTCATGCGGGCGGCACCGGGCATGGGCAAATCGGCTATTTTTAGCTATTTTTATCGTAAGTACGGCGCGAAAGAGTCCGCTGATGGATGGATCTTTCACTTTAGTGCGCGGGCCGATCAAAGAGACAACGCTATCCTTGGACTTCGTTCCTTGATCGCACAGGCTGAGCAACAGATACGGCGGAACCACAGCAAGCCACCCAAGTTTCTTCCCCTCCCGTGGAGTTATGAGGATCTGTGTGGTCGTTTCGAAAAGGTTCTCCTCGATTTGGGTGCCTGTATGAAAAAAGTGGGAAAGAAAGCGGTGGTTGTTATCGACGCACTGGATGAACAAGCGCCTCGTCCGGGTGCACCGCCTGAATCGATTTTTAAAGGACTGCCGCAAAAAATACCGGACAATGTGGTGGTGCTCGTCTCGGTTCGTATCGATGCAAATGGCGATGCCATCGCCATTGATGAGGGCTCTCTTTCTGCGCCAAGAGGGTTCCCGATTGCCAAGACCAATCCGCTTTTGGGTCTCACCGAAGAAGATGTGCAGCGTTTGATCCAAGAAAAGCTGGCGGCGGAAAAACCGGAACTCACTACTGCTTCACCCGAACTGCTGGCGCGAATTGCCCGCGCGGCGCTTCGTCCCGAAGACGGAACACTCGATCCTTTTTATTTGCGCTTTTTGGCCGATGGCGTACGAGAAGGATCGGTGGATCTTTCGGATCCGAGGAATGTACCAGAGGGATTGGAGACTTTCTTCGATCAGATTTGGTGGGAGCTCGACACTTCTCACGATTACCTGCTGCACCGCATTCTTGGTATGCTCTCTGAAATGGAAGGATTTGGTTCCGATGTTCTCTTTGCGGACGCGCTCAAGAAGCCGGCAGAGGAGGTCGCAAAACTACGTTTTGGGATCAACAAGCTCTTGATCTTATCGGGTTCGGATACCGGAGAAAGTCGGTACGGTCTTTTTCATGACCGCTTCCGATGGTATGTACAAGGGAAGTTTACCGCGGAAAATAAGGCGCATTTGCTTCATCGTCCGTTGCTGGTTTCTTGTCGCAACGGCATCTCGGCCGCGGACAATTATGCCGCGCACTATTTCAGCTATCATCTGCAGCATCTTTCGCATCATGCCGGTCTTTGCCACGCGGAGCAGCGAGCCTACCAAGATGAATTGTGGGCGTTGCTTCACGACGATCAATTCTTCCAAACGAAATTTGATCTTTTGGACGATGAGAACTCCATTCGAATCGATTTTAATCGAGGATTTTCTGTGTTTCGTCCGGCTCCCGAAGATGATGACGTAGAAACAGCGCGAAAGGCATCGTTGGTAACCCAGTTGGCATATCGCTGCGTATTTTCGGTGGCGCATGTTTCCAATTTGGCGCTTTCGCGTCTTCATCATTACGCCAAACAAGGAGAAGTGGTTCGTGTAATTCAACTGGCGCAGCGTGCCAAGGAGGACGCATTGTGCTGGATGGCGCTCCTGCGAGCAGCCCAGACAATGCAAGAAGAAGAACTTGACCCGACACCGCTGTACGATGCCATTCAAAGCACACTCAATCCTACCCTCCGATGGACCGATGGGGTCATGCTGACGCGTTTGTTGCAAGAGCTTCAATCACCCGCCGAGATCAGGGATTGGATCACGGCGCGCATTCCCGTTCCGGAGGTTTAGTTCCTAGCGTTGTTGAAGGGCCATTTCGACAAGGCGTTTTTCTCGATCGGTGACCGGTGCATTTAGGGATGATGGGCGTATATCTCCCAGTTCGGGATTGATGGAAATCGCTTTTTGAATCACTTGTAGCTGGGTTTCAGAGTGCTCGATCAGGAGGGTGAGCAGCTGTCCATATGCCACCGGATCGGCGTGCAGCACATCCTGTTGTCCAAGCTGAGAAAGCCGGGAGAGTCGTTTTTTTGTGTCCTGCAAACCGTTCAACAGCGAGAGTGCTTTGCGGCTCTTGTCGGACAGTTTGGATTCCAAAAGAAAGTCGGACAGCTCTTCGAGGCAGGCATCTCGAATTCCGATGTCGGAGATGGTAAACGCAACCTGCTCCATTTCCAGCCAGCGTCCGGCACTTGCATGCGAGTGGGCAACGGCCGCCAGTAAGGTCGATGCATCTGGATTGACGCGCATGGATTCTCGCAGAAGCTCATCGAGACGTGCTCGGCTCCACGTGCTGTCTGCGGCTTTGCCGATTGATTTGATGAGGCGTGAGAGAGCCTCATCTCGCATTGAATTCTCGAACAGAGAGAGTCCGATGGAAATCAGAGCGCGATTGGTTTCGGTTCTCGCATTCTCTTCTTCGATGGAGATGTGTTCTTCTGCAAGAATGCCATATACTTCGAGTGCCGACGTTGCGGGTAGTTTTCCTTCTCCTAAGAGTTGGAAGAGCTGTGTCTTGGTGTCTTCTTCGGTTTGAAATCCGGCCGGAACCAGAGCATGGGGATTGTTGAAGTGTACATACAGAACATGGAGGGTTTGGGCTAGCCAAGCGGCGGGTTTTTCCTTTTGAACTTCTGTGCAAAAGACGCGCAAGGTGGTGTTTTTAATCGGCTCAAATAAGGGTCTTGCCCATTCTTCATCGGCCACCGAAATGCTTTGAGAGACGGCAAGCAGGGTAGATGGAGGAATGAGAATTTCTTCTTGCAAGAAAACTGCTTCCAGTGCCGTTTGAATCATGGTGTGGTTGCTGTTGCGAAACGCGATGCGGTACAGATCGGATACATCCGAGGCATCGTGCCTTTGAGAGAGCTTAATCATATCACAAATGGCGAGTGCCCCCTTGCGATCGGGCAACAGGGTTTCGCCGGCCAGTGCAATGCTGCTCAGCAGTTTGTCTTCGGTGGGGAACACCTTCGCGGCTTTGCGCCACTTAACGATTTCCTTACCAATAATCTTTCGATCTCGTCGTTTGGCCGACAGTACCGAAAGGATACCGGCTGAAAAGGACTCTCGAAATCCACCCAATTTTTGCAAAGAGGGGAGGGTTAAGAGAACGTGCCATTCGGATTCCGGAAGATAACTGCATTCTTTTAGCGTGATCGACTCCGCGGATGCGTTGTTTCGTAGCCCTTGCAAGGAT
>JAYYRF010000427.1:0-13527 GCA_036127535.1 Myxococcota bacterium
GTACCACTCGCGCGCAATTAGAGAAGCTCACTCAATTCAAACCAATGGAAAATGTTTGGTTTTGGATGACGGATCAAGGTCCGGGGGGAAAGCCCTACATTACGACAGCCTCGTCTGAGAGTGATCCAGCCGATTTTGCTGCATCGATTCGGGATGTCCAGCGCAGAATTCACAATCCGAGCACCGGTGTCAGCGGAGAGATTACCATTGCAGAAAACCGACGATTTCTCTTTACAACCCAAGGAAATCCCGATGATGGTGCACGCGCGCTTCATCAGCTCAGGGCATTATACGGAGATGCGGCCGCCCCGTTGAAGGATGCCTGCTGCGTTCGTCTCCAAAAAGGCAAGATACAACAGGTTGGGGTATATCCTCCTCCCTTAGAGGCCGAAGACTTGAAGCGATTAACGGCTCTCGGTCAGGCTCAAAAAGAAGCGCAGGTTCTTCAGATACAAGCTTCGGACGCGATCGATACACTTCAGCAGAGCATCGAGAGTTGGAGGGAAGGTAGAGAAACGGCATATGCAGCTTTTTGTTCTACGGTTATTGTTGGATTGCGCAACGAGCACAATCGTCAGCAAATCGCGTTGCAAAATCTGATTGCGATGGGTACGGATCGACGTTATCTCGAAGCATCTCTCGATGGGTTTAAATCTTTTAAAAAGAAGGCAAACGCTTTTAAAAAGCGGATAAAAGAATTCCTATCTCGAAGCATCTCCCCACCGAATCGCGTCTCTATTCCAGCGACACTAAAAGGTGATTTTGAAGCCTCGCTACAAATGGATTCATGGAAACAACCCGCTTTTGGTCTCGCCGATATGTTACAAAATGGCGCGGGATATCTCGAAGGAACACCGCTTCAGTTCGTCGGAGATATATCGGCACGGTGGCAGACTCCTCCCGCAAAGGGCACATACAAAACGGCAGATGACCAGCTTTCGGCTTTGCTGGAGGACGCAGAGCAAATTCTTTCGGTAATCCATCTGGGAACACAAAGACTTAAAGTAAAATATGAACGAGAGCAAAAGAATCGTCATGACCTTGAAAAAGAACGCCAAGAACTCGAGCAAGTCATGGAAAAGGTCAAGAAAAAGCAGGAAACCGGACGTCTTTCAGAAACGGAACGTGCGCTTGCCCAGGTCAAATTGCCCGAGTACAACGTTCAATTAAAGGCATTGCAAGAATGGCTGGACAACTCGGATCGCATCCTTCGCTCGATGCAAATCGCTTCGACACTCCAGCGAGTTCAAACCCTTCAAGTACGTTGGAAAGAGATACAGTCAAGCGCTTGGGTATATCCACAACCATTGTTTCCCAAGCTCCTGGATGCGTTTGGGGGGCTTGTCGAGATGGCCTTGGCGACCACATTCTTAAATATCTCGCCCCAAAATTACCCCAAGGTTCCCGAAACGATCTTAGAAAAGCAAGAAAAAGCAACCGATGTACAAAAGTACATTGCTGTATTGCAAAAGTTAGAAGGGATTTCTCCGGCACAGCGGGAAGCCGCCCTGGCGGAATTGGTCTATTGGAAAGTAAAAGCGCAGCGAGCGAAACAATTCAATCATCACGGGATGCGTTTGCAGTTCCTCAACGTACTCGATGAAACATGGGCTTCTTTCAAGCGGCAATCCCGGAATAAAAAGAGCTATGCCAATAAAATTGAAAAAGCAGGTGTCCTAAGAGCACAGATCACAGAACGGTATACCGATGCGAAAGAAGTTGCAATTGGCTTGGAAAATGAGTTCCCGACACTGCTAGACCAATTGAAAAAGCAATACCGTTTGGGGATGCGATACTTTGATGAAATCGTGTTGGATCCAACCGAGCGATTATCCGATATGGAAATCGTGATGGAATCCATACAGAATACGGCGACCCAACTTTTGAATGCGAAGAGTATCTCACAGACCGAGGGATATCATTCTTTTAAAAAGTCGTTGCTCGATGCTTATGAGCGGTATTCTTCGCTCAAAACAAAGCTTGCGGTCGTCCGAACAGAAACGCTGTATCAAAACGATGCCCATACAATCCAACTCTCTTTGGCCGATCTTTTGAAGCGTCTCAAAGGCTTACCGCTCCGATATCTATCCGAGCAAGAACATGTTCTTTTATCTCTTTCCGCAGCCAATACGACGCCACCCACAATCATACAGCGATTGGATCGTTTGGAGGAGAAGCTACAGCAGATTCAAAACAAATCTGCGCAAACGGCTTCGGACGTTTATAAGCTTCCTCGACTACAGGAAAATGGTCAACTGGGTCCACCGGAGAGCTTTTCCCTTCTTCTCCCGGTTCAAAAATATGAGGATCTGAATCTTGCCGAATTGATAGAAGTCCAGTACACGTTGTTGGATTTGGAGCGTCTCGCGTCTGAATGGAGGGACTTGGCGCTGCTGCAAAGAAAGGTTCCTTCTCAAAAATTGACGAAGCTCTTCACGGCCAGGAAGACTTGGACACAACTCCTCTCTCTTTATGGAAGTCTGACGGCAGATGTACTCGAGCAGCGTTTATCGGAGAGAATATTTTCGAAGGTAGGTAAACAGCCTCAAAATCCAGTACAGATCCAAAAAGAGGTTCAAGCCTGCATTCTCGATGAGATACGCTACAGCCAAATGTATGCTTCGTCCATGCCACCCAAAGAATTATTGAAAGCCTCGGAACTTTCATATGACGTCGGAAAATATCTCAAAGCGTTTACCAATTCGAAAATACGAGATACCGGAGCTTGGCAAAAGACCCTTGACTCCCTTCGATTTCTCACCGTTTACATGAGCGAGCGAATTACAGAGACGGCAGAGCAGCAAAGAGGAAGTGTCGGATGCATGGCATCGGTTCGCGCGAAAATACAAGGAGCGGTTCAATCTTCGGTTTTTACCGGCTCTCCGGAGTCCGTTGCTCTGTCCGAGACGAGTGCCAGCGCAGAACAGAGTTTACAAAAGCTACAGCGCCACTTGTATCAAACGTCGGATATTCTCAACAAGCTACAATTGTCTATTTCCCGTTTGTATAAGGTTCTCCCCCGATTGAAGCGTTTTGTAAAAGATATAAAAAATGCGGGAAAACCCAAAGCTGTCGAAAAGGCCCGTATTTTCGCAGCCTCTGTTGCCTCCATCGAAAAGGCTTTGGAATATGCGCTTCGTTTTATCGTAAAAGGCTTGAACGAGGTAAATAAGCTCTTTCTCTTTCTCGACGAATCCCGGGTTCAACTCGAAGAGTACGCACAATGGGCGACGGAATTAAGGATGTTGGAAGAGGAAGCGATGTCGAAGGAAAAGATGACCCGCCAATTTGAACTCCTCGATATTATCCGCGCGCAGAGCGCACGTCCGGTAACCTACAATACCCATCTTACACTGCTGGAAACCGTGCGCAAAGAAATCAGTCTTTCGCAATCTTACTTTGCATAGGGACTTCGGGGTTAGAGTCCTTTTGTCAATTCGGCTCTGAGTCCATCGGGGTCTTTAGAGAAATCTATGTTTTTAAATCGATCCAGATCTTGCATAATTAGAGCCATCCGGGCGGGTGCCAGTAACGCTTTCATATCTTCGCCGTCTGGAGGAACGACGCAGAGCTGATATTCTTCGGTTGCCTCCTCATCCTTTGTTGGCATGGGCATTCGCATAAATTCACAGCCCATCAGTACGAGTAATTTAATTTCTAAGGCCTTGACGTTGGGATAACCGCGATTGGGGTCTCTTGGATCGACCGAGATGAGCATTTCGTGGCTGAAGGTTCCATCGGGTTTGATACCCCGTTGCCATTCTTGTCGTTCTGTCCGATCGTCATCGGCATTTGGTCCGAGAGAATCTCCTTCGGTTGCATATGCGATCTGTTTCTGCGCGACGACATCTCCGATAACCATGTTGATATTGAGAGGCAGACTCCAATTGGTCTCCGTTAATACACCGCCAGAGTAGCTTCCATCCTTTTCTTTGATCTTTTTTAGACTCATGTCTACGAGTTCGAGCAGCTTGTCGCCGGATTTTTTATTTTTGACGTTCTCTACCAGTTTTTTCCATTTCATCGGGTTATTTTTGTGTAGCGTATCCGCTTCGTTTAGCGTACTTTTTTTGATCGCAAACCCTCCAAAATTCGCGGCGCCTCCGATCGTTTTTTGTATCATACCATGTTGATCTTTGGTGATAACTTCTCCGGCTCTACTCTCTTGTCCCCCGAGGAGACGGATTCCGAGGCTATCTTTCAAGGATAGATCAAAGGCTTTACTCGCATGAGCCATCGTTTTTTCGATATCTTTTTTAGAGGGGGACTGAACTTTTTCCTTTGCCTTTTGTTTGATGGCGTCTTCTCTCCGTTCCAACGTTTGTTTGGCATACAGTTGTGCTAATTCTTTTTGTTCTTCTTCGGTCGAGGGAGTCTCGGCCTTCTCCTGAGCAGACGCTTGCACCGTCTGTTTTCTGCTGGCCACCAAATCGGACATCGCCGTCATTCTGTAGGACTCTTCTTTTGATCGCAGCTCTTTCATCATTTGTTCAAAGGATGGTTTTGGAGAAAGATTTCGTTGGAGAAGGGCAACGAGCCATTCGGGGGTATCATTCGACTCCTTGAAGTTCTTCAATCCCGCATCAATTTCTGCTTGAATCTGGATTTTCTCTTGTGCCATTAACTCTTTCGTTTTTTCATTAATCTTTCGATCTTGTACCGTCTGCCTTGCTTTTGCTTTGCTCTCCGTGAGCCAAGTGTCGAGTTCCGCTTCTGTCAGACCCAAATCTTTTTGTGCTAAATCGCGATGATTTTTCGCCCACTTTTCTGGATTGTCGCCAACCTTCTCCAAGATGTGTTTTTCCATATCTCCCTTGAGTTCTCCAATTTTGGAGCCGAGATCCCACGTTTCTAGATCATCGCGAATCATCTTTCCAACCGTTTGGGCCATTTGGGATTCGGGTGACGATGAATCGGCGTCGGCTCCTGATATTTTTTTGGGAAGGATTTGATTGATGTTCTTCGTGAGCGCCTTTCTTTCTTCCTTTGTCAGCGGTTTTGGTTCTTTGGGACGACCAATTTCGGACGCGAATGCGGGGATGTCAGTTTTTACGGTCTCAGCTTTTTGTACGGCAGGAGTGTCCAAAACCGAGGCGACCTCAGCTTCAGAGAAGGAAGGAGGTTTTTTGGCTGTTATAGAAGCCAGTAATAGCTCCTGTATTCGAGCGATATTTCTTTTTACATCGGCCTTGATTGAATCAAAATCAGCAATTTTTTTCATTATATCGTTTGTCATGGCACTTCTCTCTTGCGTGGATTCATCAATGATAAAGTGAGAATCAAACATCTGTGTTTTTAATATCCTCGTCCAATTTCTTTTGCCCATGATATGTTTTAATTTTCGTAAGAGTACTCTTTTCGAATTACATCCCACCATTAAGTGATGAAAAAAGGATGTATAGGGCGTCTATCGGTTCGGAATACAAAAAGAGGCCACACAAATGACGCGTGGCACTCTTTTGGGCACAATCGGATTAGCTACCGGAGTGAAGATAAAAATTCGCGGGCCATTGTGTATATTCGTCGTGAATGATATTTTTAAGCTTCGCGCCCTTGAGTATGGCATTTCGGAGGTCAGCTCCTCTCAGATCTGCTCGATTGAGGTTTGCGTTCCGAAGATTTACGTTTTGAAGATTGGTTCCCGACAAGTCCGCTTCTTCTAAATCTGCGCGTTGTAAATTGGCGAATTCCAGGTCGGCTTTTTGAAGATTGGTGCCGTGTAAAGATGCACCTCTCATATCGGCTCCAATTAGTTTGACCCGATATGAGTCTAGGATTTGCTGTTTGTCTTCTAGCTCGTTGAGCACCTCCTCTGACGGATCGGTATAGGATAAGTCTGCCCCATCAAGAATGGCTTTTTGAAGATTGGCTCCGCTCAAGTCCACACGAGAAAGATGAGCGAAGGTCAGATCGGTCTGCACCAAATTCGAGCCGCGCAAATCGACAGAAGTGAAAGATGAAGCGCGAAGATTGATGCCTTTCAACAGAACTCCTTGTAACGCGATATCGTTTAAAACCAGAAGACTGTAGGGGCTCGTAATGGTTTCGTCGCATTTTTTGGAATATTTTGCTTTTGTACAGGCAGCACCAATAGCCGTGCAAACAGACCGGTTCGGTATCCGAGAGAGTACTTGAACAGCCCCCCACTGATTTACTTGAAACACAGAACGCTCACCGACAATCTTGACATAGTCTCCGCCTTTTATGCGACACTCCGTCGCATTTGCATTGGAGGAGAGGCTGAGTCCGAGAAAAGTTAGTAGATATAGATATGATTTCATTTTGAATCCCTTTGTTTAAGTCGTATTCCGAAATACGGATGGTCAAACGGGTTCTGAATATCTGTTTGGTAAAAGTGTACTTATTTTTCAGTACAAAAATGGCTGTTTTAGATTTTGAAAAGCATTTTGATTTAAAGTGTGATATAAAAATTTCAGTACGTTTTGGGTTGGTGCAGCCCGAGCGTGATGCGATTTTTGGGCGTCAAAAATAGACAGTTCGAGCCAACCAAGATGCAAAAGAATCATTTATCTAAGACCTTTGTGATACACTGAAAGACGCATAAAATAATTCTCTTCGGACATGACATGAAATTTAAAAAGATGAGCAACAGAGGTTTGGTTTCTTTCTCAATACATCCTCCCAGTGCGCAAAAACTGTCTCGTTCGTTTTGCACCAAAAGAGGGGTTCTTATTCTCAATAATCTTCTCGAATCTTATACCGACCCTGCTATCATTGGTGTGCGTAACGCAGACACCGAACTCTTGGTAACCCTCGAGAATTGGTTGCGAAGAGAAATCGAGTTTGTTCTTCTCAACGACTATGATTTGAAGAAAGGTATCGAGATTGCCTTTGACAATAAAAATCCTCTGTCTGATTCGGTTTCCTTGCATTTGCCCGATGCTCCTGCACAAGAAGACGCCGATGATCCGGTATCGATTCTCAATTATATGCTTCTTCATGCGCTCAAACTCAACGCTTCCGATATTCATATTGAATGCTACGATGGAGATGTCGACGTTCGATTGCGCATAGACGGTATTTTACATCAGGTGTTTTCTCAAGTTTCGCCGCAAAATATTTCGGGAGTCATTAGTCGACTCAAAATTTTATGTGAGCTTGACATCGCAGAGCGACAATATCCCCAAGACGGCCGATTTCGTATGAGCTGGACAAAGGGTGACACGACATCTACCCTCGATTTTCGCGTGAATACTTGTCCCACCTTGCACGGAGAAAATGCGGTGATTCGGCTTCTGGGGAGTCAAGATGGTATGATGGCTTTCGACCAGCTTGGTATGGATACAATTGAAGAAAAGGCTTTGTTGTCTATGCTCAAGAATCCCGAAGGAATGTTCTTTGTGGCCGGTCCGACTGGGTCAGGCAAAACGACTACCTTGTATGCAGCTCTTAATTTGCTGAATGATGGCACAAAAAAGATTATTACGGCAGAAGATCCGATCGAGTACGAGCTCGACGGTATTACCCAAAGTCAAGTCAATATAAATCTTTCCTTTGCTCGTCTCGCACGCTCCTTCTTGCGTATGGATCCCGACGTGATGCTGATCGGGGAAGTGCGAGATCCAGAAACCGCGGAGGCCATCGTCCGTGCAGCTTCTACGGGACATCTCGCCTTGAGTACGATTCATGCAACGGATGCCTTTTCAACGCTCATTCGCTTGCAATCATTGGGAATCGATAAAAATACGATTGCGAATATCATGCTTGGTGCGCTATCACAGCGACTTCTTCGAAGAATATGCCCACACTGTAAGGTAGAGACAACCCCAACCAAACGACAGCAAGAGCTACTGGGAAGTTTAATGCCATCGAAGATCTTTAAAGGAAAGGGCTGCCAATATTGTCATGATTCCGGATACAAAGGCCGCATTGGAGTCTATGAAGTCTTTATGATTGATCATCATGTACAGGACATGCTGAGTGAGGAGGTTTCGCTGTCTAAGATTCGTCGGTACGCACACAAATTGGGATTTCACTCTCTTCTACACGATGCCATCGATAAGGTAAAGAGAGAAATTACCTCTATTGACGAGGTCTTTCGCGTGTTACCACTGCGATATATTATGGAAATATGCAGCGGTTTGGATACGACTTCTGATCAGGGTACTCCCTCATCTTTGTGAGAATACTGATTGGAATCTTTACGGGTTTAATACCGAATGTGAGCGCGATGCTGAAAAGCTGTGGGCTATTTAGCCTCTGCGGGTGGTCCAACATAGCGCGGTGACAAATAGCCATTTGGTTGTTTGTCGAGTTCTATGTTGTACTTGCGTGCAACTTTTCGCGCGTATGCGCCATCATTTCTGAACTCGTTGATGTATTGTTGCACCTTTGTGACGCCACCTTTGTATACGCTAACATTGCCCTTCTTTAGTTTGGGAGAGCCGATCGCTTTGAGCTTTTCCAGCATCCGAGGACTGACATCGTCGACGTTTTCGGTGTCCAAACGGGCTTTTAGATTGAAGGCAACACCGCAATCTTTACAGTAGCGCTCCATTTGTTCAACAAAATCTTTCGGGGTTTTCTTCCACCATCCCGGTTCAATCGGCCAACCGCCAGGTCCATTGAAGGTCACGTCCATCGCCGCGGCGACTTCGCAGAAAAATGCGCCCTTAGGATTCACGGATGCTGACCAAGTGTTCTGCATCCAGCAGTGGTCTACGAAGTACCAGAAGTTGAAATCATCTTTGATGTAATCTTTTACGCTGACCAAGACAGGGCCATGCTTGATATTGGGGCGGGAATGGTCATTCAGCAGAACAGATCCAAAAACCTTAGCGATCAAAGGTGCATAGCGCTCTTTACCTTTGGGGAACACCGACCAAAGACCACATCTTTTTCTTGGAATTTTGGAGTGCAGATACTCACACATTTCTTCAAACTTCGGGTGTAAAAGCGGCTCACCACCCATAATACCAACCATTTTTGGAAAATCGACCAAAGAATCGACACACTTTTTAAAGGTTTCCATATCCATCATGTAGGGCTTTTTATGGTGGCCTACAAGACGGGTACAGTTTGAGCATCGCATGCTGCAGGCGTTGGTAATTTCAATTTGAACGGTGTCTTTATCTATAATGGATTTCATTTTATCCCCTTGATAATGGAAAAATGCTGTTTCAATTCAATAATAATCGGATGTGGACGGAATTTAAAGTATATCTTCCCTTTTGTAAATCATTCTTGTTTCATTTGGGTGTTCTCGTATTTTTGGGGAGAGGATACCGTAAGTTTGGGGGATGTGCTCTTTGCCTAGGACGGAATAGAAAGTCGACACTTGAACACCTTTATTGAAATGGAAACCTTCGTTCGAATATTCTGCCTATTTTCGTTGTTGAAGATTTTCGTGATTCGTGTAAAGACAAAAGTATTGCGACGCCATTTGGTTTGACGACAGGGAACAGATGAAAATTGTACGGCTCGAGAATGTAGAATATGTGCACGCGGGTATCACGGCCTTTCAGCAGGGAGATTTGGATTCTGCGGCCAATTACTTGGAAAAGGCTTGTATACAAGATCCCAACGAGGCTGAGTTGTGGGCTTTGCGGGCCAGCATTGAGTTGCGTCGCTGCAATCATAAAGAACACGACATCTTCTTATCCCGTGCGATGAAGATAGAGCCGCGGAACGGATATTTTTATATTCGTGCCGCGCTTGCGTGCTCCCCGATGATGGAGAGCAAACAGCAAATTGCACAGGCGCGTGCCCGTATGAAACATCGTCTATCTCTCTTGGAGAAGAAAGCGCGTCATTTTCAACTTCGAGATCCGTTGGGCAAGGTTCTCTTTGTCGGATCCGACGGTGCTGGAAAGGAAATCGAGCATAATTCCCATTTGAATTTTTTTACGGTGTATCACGGAGAAGATGAGTATGCGATTAGTACATCTCTCTTTCGCTCGATAGGAAAGATGTTTCCCTTTCTCCACTTCCGGGCGCCGCACGTGGGTCGCAAGCGGACAAACCGGATCAAAATTGGTATTTTTTCCACCAATTTACGCCTTCATACGATTGGTTTGCTGTTCTCGGGCATTTTAGCGAGGTTGAACCAAGACATTTTTGAGCCGGTTTTGATCACGACAGAGTGTAAAACCGATTCTCTGACGGAAGAATTGATCCAACGATTTGGTCGCGTTTTGTTTGTTTCGAGAGATGTTGTGCTCACGATTCGTACGATTGCTGCTGAAGGGTTTGATATCCTCTTTTACCCGGATATCGGAATGGATACGTTTATGAGTTTCGTTGCGATGGCGCGTTTGGCAACCACCCAGTGCTGTACTTGGGGGCATCCGGTTACGACGGGGATTCCCAACATGGATTCCTTTCTCTACATGGATGACGTGGCCAAAGACTCAGAACGGTATACCGAAACCATAATCACGACGAATTTGAGCAATTTCTTTTATTCGAAACCCGTGTTGGATAACTTGGTGAGTCGCGCCGACCTGGAACTTCCGGACGGGAATTTATATGGTTGTCCCCAAACGCTCTTCAAGTTTCATCCCGACTTCGATGATATCATCCTCAATATTCTCGATCGAGATCCCAACGGCGTCTTGGTTTTAATCGGTGCCGGGCCTAAAAATTGGAAGGACATCTTTATCGCGCGTCTACGGTCTAAAATGGCCGATATCGACAAACGAATTCATTGGACGGGAAAGCTACCGCGCAAGAAATTTTTGGAATTGCTCTCTTGTTTTGATGTCATGCTCGATCCATTTCCTTTTGGCGGTGGTAACACCACGCTAGAAGCGTTCGCAATGGGTACCCCTGTAGTGACCATGCCGACCGAATTCGCGCGTTGTCGCCTGGCGTCGGTTTTTTATAAGCAGATGTGTTACGAAGAACTCGTAGCGGCAGACCCAGAGCATTATATCGAATTGGCTTTGGAAGTGGTGCGCGACCCTCAAAATCGCGCGTACGCCAAACGGAGGATCGAGGAAAGCCGAGATATTTTATATCTCAATGCGGAAGCTGTCGGGCAATTTGAAGAATCGCTTCTCAAAGCATATGAATACGGCTTGCGTAAGCAGAACACGTGAAGGACTTTCCTCGATTCTAAAAGGTCGGGGAGCTTTGGGGTTCGGGTAAGCGAACGTTTCCGTATTACGGCATCACATACAAAGAGGCTCTGCCTTGGGTGCCGTTAAACATGGGAGCTCCAATCCAAAGATCGGTTTTTCCATCGGCGTTCATGTCACTTGCAACGATATTCGTGCCGAATAAATCTTGCGCTTCGCTGGTGATGAGGCCGGTTGCATCGGCCTCACTCATGGTCGCGCTCAGTGTGCTACCGTCGAAGAGATAGACAAAACCACTGTTGGCTGGCACTCCATTCCAACCGAGAATATTGAATTGAAAAGAGGCTGCGATGGGTGCCGTTAGGTCGGGCGCCCCAACCGCGATGTCATCTTTACCGTCGCCATCGATATCGCCAACCGCGATGGAGTAACCAAAGAATCCTGGGCCGGTGGCCGCGGTGATCACGACATCGGCATCTGTATCGGCGTCATGGGGTTGACCAAAAAGGCTGGAGGCGGAGTAAAATACAAAGACTTGGTTGGTTACCGGAGCGGCCACGACCAAGTCGAGATCGCCGTCGCCATTGATGTCACCCAGTTGGACGCTGTTGTTCCAACCCAAGTGCGCTTCGGTGGTTTCACCGCATATAGACGCGTTGTCATTGTCAAAGTAAAAGTCGAGTTCTTGGGGGTTCCAAATGTAATTCGGATCCGTGACAATCTCATCGCTACCGCGGTAGATGAAGATACAGCCACCATTTTCTATGTTTAGATCTGCGCCGGGAACGGCGATAATGAGTTCATCTTTACCATCTCCGTCGATATCACCGCCCGTGATGGTTTGACCCGAGTAATCGTAGTCGATTTCATCGTGCAAAAACACGGTAGCATCTTCTTCTAAACTGTAACTGCCATTTTGAATATCAGCGCCGTCATATAGATAAATACTGCTGTCACATCCACCATAGAAGCAAGACCACCAAGCAATGACGGCATTGTTGTACCAAGTAACAGAGCCGGTGTCATCGTAATAGCCGGTGATAAAATCGCTGTAGAGGAACTCGTGGTAACCATCCCCGTTGAGATCCAGATTGGTGTTCAGGCGAGACGCACCAAAATTAGAGGTTGTATCACTAAAGGTTACATCCGCATCAGAAGCATAATAGTCTCCAGAAAGGTTGTTGGCGTCGTAGAATATGCCGCTTGCAATATCAGCAGCGCCAAATACATTGGCCGCATCGGTTCCGCCGATGGCGAGATCGATGGTTCCGTCCCCGTCTATGTCGCTTTGGATGGGCGTCATGGTTGAGAAATAGTTCATGACATTGTCGCCGTAGATCGTCGCTTGTGCGTAATTGGAAATTTCTCCGTCCCAAGATGCATAATCTGCACCGTTCAACATGTATACAGCGCCCTGAAAGTCGATGTAACCATCGCTATTACTGTCGATGGCGTTGCCAACGGAGATACCGCCGACAAATACCTCGGGTCTACTGTCGCCGTTTACATCGGTAGCAGAAATCGAATTGTCAAAGCTGAGATAGTCCTCTGCTGACCCCACAACGGCTGAGTCGTATTCTTCAGAACTGATTTGATCGATGTCACCATCACAGTCGTTGTCCAATCCGTCAAAGAAGGTTTCTTTGGTTCCGGGATTGACATTGGCATTGTTGTCATCACAATCTCCGGTGCAGCCTGAATAGCCGTCTGCATCGCTATCGGTAGGAACGTTGGCGGCATCATTGTCATCGCAGTCGGTACCGGCCGCGGCGTTGGTGCTACTCGGCTCGGGAGAGCCGTACCCATCCCCATCTGCATCGGTCATGCACAAGGTGGGATCGAGTTCATTGGCACTTCCTCCGGGGTTTGTGGCGGCATCGCTGTCGTCGCAGTCCGTGTTGTTGGTCACAAAACTGGGGGGAGGTGTACAAATTTCATAAGCGGCATAGTTTTCGTCGCCATATCCGTCTCCATCTGCATCCAAATACCATTTGGTGAGAACGACATCGGGATCGTCTTCGTCGAGTAAACCATCGCAATCGTTGTCTACGCCATTATCGCATACCTCTTCCGCGTTTGGATTAATGTCCGCGTTGTTATCATCGCAATCTTCGGTTTCCACATAACCATCACCGTCTGCGTCCGCCTCTTCTTGGGATGGTTCGGATGTCGGTTCGCCACTTGGTTCACCGCTCGGTTCACCGCTCGGTTCACCACTGGGCTCGTTGCCTGGTTCACCACTTGGTTCACCACTTGGTTCTCCACTGGGCTCATCGCTCGTTTCGCTACTGGGTTCGGTTGTGGTTGCGGTATCGACATTTCCGACGTTATCTTCCAATTTGACAGAACCGCGGCAAGCAAAAAGGGTCGAACTAAGAAGAACTATTAAACTGTTTCTCATATCATTATCTCCGTCGTGACAAGTTAAGTACTTACATTGAAAATACATGTTTGTCGATGCCATATCATGTCAAAGTTACCACAACAT
>JAYYRF010000428.1:0-2582 GCA_036127535.1 Myxococcota bacterium
ATCGACCGGGAATTCCCAAACGATATGCGAACACCCCTTTTATGCGGTGGCTAATATTTCCAAAGGGAGAAGAAATGCCCAAGGGAAATGTGATTTGGAATGCAGACATAGAGGTTTTGATTGCAGAGAAAATGGAAGCAAAACGTATAGAGAGCGTATTAGAGCGACCTACATTTGAGGATGAGTGGTTTTCGATTTGGATAAAAGAGAAACAGTAAGGTGTGCAATTCGATTGAATTGTGGTATTGTTTTAAATATAAACCATATTCCAATTTGGAGAAGAATAGAATGAAACCAGCAATTCTTGCTTTAATGGCGGTCTCACTTCTCGGTTGCCGAAGAGAGATTAACGTCAATATAGACATAAAAATCATAGATACCGGAGACGTTGCTTCTTCGGGATCGACGAGCAGCGGCAGCAGTGGCGGCTCCACCAATCAGCCGTCGAGCGAGCCGGCAGAGGAACCCAGCTTTGAACCTTCCGGAGAACCTTCCGGCGACCCCAATGGTGGCGGCGATGATCCCAACGGAGATCCCAACGATCCAAATGGTGGCGGCGGTGGTGATGATCCCAATGACCCGAATGGCGGCGGTGGTGGTGATGACCCCAACGATCCAAATGGTGGCGGTGGCGGTGACGACCCCAACGACAACCCCAACGATCCGAACGGTGGCGGCGGTAACAACGGCGGCGGTCAGCAAGAGGGAGGCGGCCCAGACTTCTGTTCCTTGGTTCAGACCTACATAGATTGCGGGGATAGTTCTGCTGCAGACGGCCTTGACTACTGCGATGATGCCGAAAATGCGGGCGGTTGGCTCAATTTCTTTGACTGTTTGGTCGAGGCCGGTGGTACAGACTGCAGCAGTCTTTCACAGTGCTCTGGCAGCATTCCTTAAAACGGACAAGGCTTGAAGAGATTCGAATCTTCAACCCGACTCTTTCTTAATTTTCGATAACCTTTATGAGTGTGAAAACAATATGAATACACTAATCCCCTTTCTTTATGTATCTTTTACCGGCTGCTTGGATCCGAAGATCAACGTCGATGTCAACATTGAGCGCGTGGAAGACACCGCGTCTGATTCTACGGATGTAGATAACAATTCTCAGCCTTCCAGTGAGCCTTCTCAGCCCGCGAATGAACCCACAGGCGACCCCAACGACGACGGTGGCGGCGGCGACCCCAACGACGGTGGTGGCGGCGATCCCAATGATCCCAACGACGGCGGTGGTGGCGACCCCAACGACCCCAATGATGGCGGTGGTGGCGATCCCAACGACCCCAATGATCCCAACGACGGTGGTGGCGGCGACCCCAATGACCCCAATGACGGCGGCGGCGGCGACCCCACGGATCCACCCGATGATGAACAAGTTCCCCAAGATCCAAATGGCGGCGATGGCTCCGGTGAGAGTTTCACCGCAGATATCTGTGAGTGGTGGTTGAGCTGTGCAACGGGTGAAAACAACCCGGGTGCATGGGGACAAGACTATGCTGCGGTCGACCAAGGCTGCTTTAGTAATCACAACAACGTAAGCGATTCCGATCAGCTTACTTGGTTTGAGTGCGTAGAGTCAGCGATGGGAAGTGGTACTGCGACAGGTGCCGACACAGAATGTTCTGATGTTATGAACTGCGGTAATCCGTGGTAGGCATGCTCTCGCTTCTTTTGTTCTTTGCCTGTGGTGAAAAGGCATCCGACTCCGGTAGCGAATCGCAAGATAGCGCGGTTGAGAGTACAACCGAAGATTCCGCCGCAGATTCTGGAACAACAGACTCCGCGGAAACCGACTCGGGATCGTCGAGCACAGAGGGTGGGGCTTGTGACTACGGTCATGAGATATCCACCCCGGAGTGCTGCGCTTGTGGCTGGTTTTGCGAGTGTGAAACCGGTTCCAGCGTTCCCGACGATTGGACGGCGTGCTCGATTGGCTACGACTGTTTGGATTACTGCAATCCATCGGGAGGAGAGGCTTCTTGGTCAGATTCTCCGGCGGCAGACTGGTTTATCTGCATGGTTGCGGTAGATGGTCCTGAGTGTGAAGCAGTAGCGGCATGCGGCGATCCGGGTAATTTTTATTAATCACTCGGCATCGATGGTACAAAAATACCCGGCGATCGCCGGGGCGTTCTTTCTTTCGTGGCGGAGTTGTTTTGTATAATCAAAGAAGATTAATAGAGCTTTTGGATCTACTCGTTGCACACGAAATCATTCACGAAGGACAAAAAGGAGACGTGCTCAATCGCGGTTACGACCAAGCGCGTCACTTGATGCTTGATAAACGAGAGCATCTTCGTCGACTAATGGGTCGAAAGCGGGTCATATACGAGCTTTCGGAAGAGGAGCTCATCGACAGTTTTCGGTTTCGCCGAAAAGATCAACCACAAGATTTTGTCAATGAGGACGTGATCTTTCGTCTCGTCGCACAAAATATGGGGTTACCCTTTGTCGTTTTGGATCCCCTTCAACTGGACTATCGCCTGGTGACGGACTCCTTTGGTGGTCCTTTCGCAGAAAGGCATCTTATTATTGCGATCGAAGATACGCCGGATACATTGACGGTGGCCACCGCTAAGCCT
>JAYYRF010000429.1:0-3123 GCA_036127535.1 Myxococcota bacterium
CGGTAAGAAAGAGAACGGCTACGGTTTGTGTGACATGAGCGGAAATGTTTGGGAGTGGGTTTGGGATATTTCCGGAGCTTATGAAAGCGGTTCTGTCAGCAATCCTACGGGGAAGACCTCAGGCACCAAACGTGTCCTCCGGGGTGGTAGCTGGAGAAGAAGCGCGCGGAACGCCCGCGTTTCCACCCGCAGCAGTTACCACGCGTCCTACTGGGGCGGCGACCTCGGGTTTCGTTTGGTACGGTCTAATTGAATGACGAGAAGTCACATATATCGCACTCTCGCTCGACATATCCACAATCTTGGCCTGTAGCGTCGCCTGAACACTTCTTGGGTTTGAGGACGAGAAAGTCGGACATATCGCACTCTCGCTTGGATAAGTTTCAGGCGCTTTGCAGTAAGTAATTGTTAACTTACGCAACGAACAGTCATCTGTTATGTTTTGTGTCCTCCTTTTATCGTTATTCGAAGCGCTGGTTCTTTGAATCTAAAGCAAGTTGTTGTCGAATTTTGAATTGATCGTTATTTGGCTTTATAGCTAACTTTTCACATAATTGTATATGGAGGAAATTATGAATTTGTTTATGCTGGGAACCGGTCTCATTGCTTTGATTAGCTGTAGTGATAAGAGTGATGACTCTGATACAGACTCGAATACGGATACGGGTACAAGTGATACTGGAGCAACCGTTGATTCCGATGCCGCTATCGGCATTTTTGGTAATGGTGCCGTCGAAATTCCACAAGGGTCTACCTATTTAGAAGAAACCATGGATGGAATCGCATTATGGTCGATGGGGGCTTCTGAAATCGATCTCAAAAACATATCTGGCGCCGATGTCACGATTAATAGCATTGTTTTGACCCCTGCTGAGGGTGTTTTAGAACAAGAGTGGTTGGTGACAGAGCCCTACGCATCTGCGCGCGAAGAGATGGTTGTCTCCGATACGGTTATCGCTCCCGATGAAACCTTCAGCTTCGGCTTATGGTTTTGGCCTATGGAGTGGGGGTATCGCGATGTTGATGTCACCATCAACTACGACGGAAGCCGCTCGGTTCAATTTACCTCTCAGGGGCGTGGCCGCGACCCCGGTCTTCTCTTTGCCGAAGAAACCCTCGCCGAAACCGTTTGGGGCGAGAGCGGTGAGACCGCAAGCAGTTCCGGATCGGTGGCCGATACCTACATGGCCGGTATGACGGCGGATCCCGATGGTAATGTGTACATATTGGCGAATGGCTACACTTGGAGTGATAGCTTCTCAAGCAATATGGTTGTCGCATCGCTTGATGCATCTGGAGATGAACGTTGGATAAAAGAATGGGATGAAGATTATCGTCAATCCAGTATGGGCGATGAAAATACGTCTGAAGGTGCGGCGGGTTCGATCGACTATGGCAGTGATGGCTATGTTTATACTGCCATGAGTGCTTCCACCTCTTCTGCCAATTCGGTGACACGCGGTTGGGTTAACAAAATTGATCCGTCCAATGGCGCTGTGGTTTGGTCGAAGCGCTTCTTACCCAGAGATGTATCTTCTCCACTTGGAAAAGATACCACCGCATTTTCCGCTGTAGATGCTTCGGGTACGTATGTGCTTGCTGCCGGATATACCGGCTGGTTTGATGATCCCAACGATGCGAATCTTACCTCTTCGGATAAATTCCTCATCGCGGCTTACGATAAGAGTGATGGTTCCGTGGTCTGGTCCTATGTTCTCGATATTCATGAGGGCTATAGCGACAAGGCGCAGGCAATATGTCGGGATGCGAGTGGTAATGCTTATGTTGCCGGAAAAGGGAATGACAATACCATTGTTCTCAAAATGTCCGGTGTAGATAGTACCGCTCCTTCCTTTGCCTGGGTTGCAGTGAACGAAACGGTTGATGTTGGTTCCAACTATCGACATTGTGACGTTGATGCCGATGGAAACGCCTACTTGGCGCTGGATCGTGGTGGGCTTCCTTCTTGGTTCTCTGCCGTTCGCTATAATTCGGATGGTTCTTTGGGGTGGGCGAAAACCTTTCACGAAGCCAATTTTGGAGACAACGACAATGCTTGGGTTGCACGTGTGAGTGGTGATTCCGTCTATTTTGGTGGTCGGATATCCCAAGGTTTCGATACGGTTCAAGGCGATGGATTCCTTCTCAAAGCAGCGACCGATGGTTCCTACGATTGGTCTGCGTTTTATTATGGCGGTAAGGGGGTGGATGATACCGCATATCATCGCATTCAGGGACTGGAAGTAGACAGTGATGGCTCTCTTCTCATCGGTCACTCTTCCACAGTGGTCAACATGAACTTTGAGCACTACTGGGGACAGTGGTACCAAAGCATTAATCCAGCGGACTTCCAACTTGACCCACCCGAATGTGGCGATGGTGCTGATTCATGGACCGATCTGACTTTGGAGAGTACGCTAACCACCAATGCATCGTCAATAGATGGAGAGTATGACAACTGGGTTGAGCTTACTGGCTATCAAGAAAGTGATGCTGACAGTTCTCTTTGGAGTGATGCGCCGGAAAAAATCTCGGTGGAAGATGCCCATGGTCGTCAAGGTCAGGGGGTTGAGAATCACATTCTCTTTCATCGCATTAAGGTGGATTAGGGGTAGATGCGAGAGGCGGATAACTCGCACTCTCTTAAATGACGAGAAGGCGCACATATCGCACTCTCGCTCGATCTTCGTCTCCTCTGCGTTCGTAGCGTTGGGTCAATGTGGTCTCGAAGTGACGCTGCCACGTCTTCGCCCAATCGACCCGCCTACCGAACACCTTTGAGACGAATCTCATCGCGAATAGCACGAATACGTTTGTCTACCATTTTTGGGATTTGAATCCGGAGCAGTAAGAATCCGTTTGTTTACCATATAGGGATTGGAACAATAAACAGTACGAATACGTATGCCCATCATGTAAGGATTGGAACAAGGAACATCACCCTTTGCCCGTGGCTTTGGGATTGGATATTGTAAGAGAAAGCGAGGGTTTTCCATGTTTCGTTATTTCTTCTGTTTATTGCTTCTATTCCTCCCCCAAGTGTCCTTTGCCGAGGTTCGTTTGGCGGTGTTGGAGTTTCGTGGGGTGGGGGTGAGCGATTCGGTTCTTCGGATTTTGTCAGAC
>JAYYRF010000430.1:0-3382 GCA_036127535.1 Myxococcota bacterium
TGGGCCTCCTTGCGCAAGCATATACTCTACCCATGCCCATTTGGCAGATGTGGAACGGACCTGTGCCCTACCCTTACTGCGTCGAAGACCCTTTTCTAAATACTTGAGTCGTTTCTCCACCACTTTGATTCCGGCGAATGACGCGGTATCCATCGGTGTATTGCGTTTGGGAACAAAGGGTGCGATGCCCAACGCAATGGGATGGATCTTTGATATCTCCAGACTAAATTGAATGAGTTCGTCTATGTCTTCTTGGGTTTCTCCCGGTAGACCAAGCATCATATAGATTTTCAAAAGGCGGTACTTATGCTCAGAGGCTTGTTCTGCACAAGCGAAGAGATGCTTTTCCAATGTACCTTTGGATATCTCTCTTCTCAGCCTTCCGCTGGCGGCGTCAGAAGCAACGGTAAGCGTTTTATACCCACCCTCTCGAAGGAGTTTGGATACAACGGGTTTGCGAGCGATCCGATCGGCACGCAAAGAACTGACCCCTACCCCACGTCCACTTTCAATAATTTTTTCCAGTAATTGAGGGAGCTTGGGGTGATCAGATATGGCTGCTCCAACCAAACCGACTCGCTCCGCGTATGGTGGAACAAAGGATAGTACTCGTTCTGGTGAGACCAATCGCATACCACCGTTGGTGGAGCGTCTCATGACGCAAAATGTACAGGAACGGTGACATCCTCTTTCCCCTTCTATCAGAAACATGTTGCTCAGTTCCGCATCGGGACTGATGATGTGACTTCTCGCGGGGAGCATCATATCAGATGCCTTTGCAATGGGAGGAAGGGTTTGGTCGAGTTCAGGAATAAAAACGCCCGGTATCTTTCGAATACATTGAAACCATTCTTCTCTTTTTTCAGAGAATGCTGCTTCGAATACATCTCCTGCCACTTCCTCTGCCTCTCCTAAGATCATCGCATCGACAAATGGAGCGGTTGGCAAAGGATTAGAGAAGGTAATGGGGCCTCCCAATATGATGCGTAGATCACTTCGATTTTCGCGCAGCGGATTGATTCCAGATGCTTTGAGGGCTTGAATGAGACCTGCAATTTCCAATTCGTAGGCGAGTGAAACACCAATCACGGGGAAGTGAGAGAGAGGGGTCTGTGTTTCATAACTGATTAGTGGTCCTCTCCAACGGGGAAGATCGTCCGGTAAGAAAACCCGCTCAACGGAGAATCCTCTTTGTTGCAAACGAGAAAGTATCCATTGGTATCCAAGAGAAGACATTCCTGCCCTGTAAGGGCTGGGATACAACATTGCGATTCGTGGTCCACCCTGCCTGAAATTACTACCACGCTCTTTTTTGGTTCTTTCTATAATGGTTTGGCGTTCAGAGGTAGCCATTTTTTGATCCCGCGATACAATCAATATATGAATAGAGGTATGGAATGTCTATGATCTATATTTTATTATCGTCTACGCTTTGCGCTTGGGCAGAGAGCAGTCAAAATCTCACGTATGATCTCTCGGTCAATGGTGTGGCTGTTGGAGAGCGACGAGTAGATGTTACCTACCTCCCCTCTTCAAAGTCCAATCCCCTTGGAATGCGTAGAGTCGAATTGTGGACGACGGCGAACATGAATATTCAGGGTCAAGAGGTCTCCTACACGCAGCGTGGAACCGCACAATTTTCCGATCAAAGAGCCAGTTTTGTGATTTCAACAAAGATCAATGAACAAATAACCGAAATCCAAGGCAAAAAAGCAAAAAATGGGAATTGGATCGTTCATCAGATATCGAACACCGCGCTTAAGAAGACAGAGTATCGAAGAGGAGAAGTCAGCGCAATTTCACTGGAACTCTTCGATCCTGGACAAGTAGATTTTTGGCAACCACAAGATTCGTATCAACTTTTGGTTCTAGAGGGTTTGGATCCCTTCATTATTCAAGGGGTTTGGTCTGAGGAAAAAGGAAATCTTTCTGCGGAAATACAATCCCTTGCGGCAAAACAATTACAGGGAAAGAGTAAAGAAGGAGTGCTCAATGCCGTTTGGTCGGACGCGGGTATGCTAATTGATTGGGATGTTGCTATAATGGGAGTAGAATTGAATGCGAATATTCGTTCAGTACCACCCGCCCCTAACTTTGGAGAGATTGTTTCTCCGCAAAAGTTAACGGGTATTGAAGAGCAAGAATTGTAGAGGATCTAATTTTGGACATTGTACTCGTAACAGCGGATAATGATTTATCAGCGTCCTTGGTGGATACAATCTCCGGCTGGGGCTATCGAGTAAACGTTGCGCGCAGCAGCGACGTAGCGCTGAAGATCCTTCAGCGATCTGGTGCACCGGTTTTGGCGATTATCGACGAAAAAATCGATAAAATGACGGGACTCGATATGATTCGTTGTCTCCGCCGCCGTTCGGGCGCCCCCTATCAATATCTGATTTTATTGGGTAAAAGCGAAAAGAAAGAAGATCTTCTTTTGTCACTGCACTTCGGCGCCGATGAGTATATTTCCAAACCGATAGATGTTTTAATTCTCAAGATGCAGTTGCATGTTGCACGAAGAATTATGTCTCAACAGATAAGAGCCCAACTCGTACAAGAAGAATTGTGGAACCAGGCCAATATGGATCTCTTAACGGGGATACCGAATCGTCGCGCGGTACTAAAGAATTTGGAGCGCAGTGCGATGTTGTGTTCTCAATGCGAGCAACCGATTGGAATTCTAATGATTGATTTGGATCATTTTAAAATGATCAACGATAATTTTGGTCATGACGGTGGGGATCTCGTTTTAAAAGAAGCCAGCCAAAGGATGCAGTCTTGCATTCGAACCTCAGATACGATCGGACGTTTTGGTGGAGAAGAATTCTTGGCAATTATTCCCAACGGTGCCGTCAAGGAATTATTAAGAGTCGCGGAGAGAATACGCGAAGCCATTGCAAATGAGCCGGTTGTTACAGATGATTTTGTGATACCGGTTACCTGTAGCATCGGTGTTGCCGTTCGCTGGGACAATACCGATGGAACGATCGAAGAGACCATCCAACGGGCGGATAAAGCCCTTTATGTCGCTAAAGAAATGGGGCGAAACAAAGTTATTTCTGCTTGGTCCTTACACAATCGTTCTCGATTGTCGGTTTAGATACAGATATTGACAAACAAAGATAAAATTGGGTAAAGAGATATATCTATTGGAGGTGTTGTGTTTCTCTTTACATTTCTCTTTGCCTTGGTTTATGCAAATCCTCCCTCTGATACGGAAAAGCGCAAGATTGAAATTCTGCAAGAGCTCATTCCCCAAGAGGCTGCGCGGAAAATAACAGCAGAGGCAAAGGGAAAAGAGATTGAGTCCCTATTATCGGGTAGTGGTTCTCTATTTTTAGCCTTTCCTCATTATGAAAGCATGCCCCTGCTGTCTAAGACG
>JAYYRF010000431.1:0-6447 GCA_036127535.1 Myxococcota bacterium
TGTCGCCATCGTTGGTCAAAAAGATGAGTCCTTCGCTCGGTTTGTCGAGACGACCGATGGGAAAGATGCGCGTGGGAAAATTGATGTAGTCGATAATGTTGTTCTTTTCGACTCTTGCATCTGTGGTGCATACAATCCCGATCGGTTTATTAAACGCGATGTATACCCGTTTCTCTTTGGCGGGAGAGACCCGCTTTCCGTCCACACATACGATATCATCGGGTTTGACTTTGGTTCCTTTTTCAGGAATTTTATTGTTGATCGTGATACGGCCAGCATCGATCAGTTGGTCGGCTACACGCCGAGAGCAGTACCCCACTTCGCTGAGGTATTTATTGATTCGTGTTTCAGACACGTCATCTCCGGTATCGACTTCTTGCATATGCTAACACGGAGATATAATATGATCGCGAAAAGAGAGTTCGATTGTAGCTGTGGTAGAGAGTTTCAGTACGGCATAGGGGTTTTATGAAAAAACGATATATTCTTTTCCATAAACCCTATGGCTATCTCAGTCAGTTCACCGGTCTTACGGGACAGAAGACACTTTCGGAGTTCGGTTTTCCTGAGGGTGTATATGCGGCTGGACGTTTGGACAAAGACAGTGAAGGCCTCTTATTGCTCACCAATGACGGGCCTTTTAAGAACCAGTTGTTAAATCCACGATCTCAGCATCGAAAGACGTATCTCGTGCAGGTTGAGGGGGTTCCAACAGCAGCTGCGCTGCAAAATCTTCGTCGTGGCGTCGTCATCAAGGGCTACAAAACCAAGCCTTGTCAAGCGGTTTTATGTACGGAATCACCCGACGTTTTACCACGAGATCCACCGATTCGACACCGAATCAATGTCCCAACCCGTTGGATGAGAATCACGCTTACGGAAGGAAAAAATCGGCAGGTTCGCCGAATGACGGCGAAAGTGGGGTTTCCGACTCTTCGCTTGATTCGAACGCAGATCGAAAAAGCCCAATTGGGCGAACTGGCGTCCGGAGAATGGTGTGACGTTTCTCGTCGCGAGATTCTTTAGTTTTGAAGTGATCTGCGTATAATGGTTCGGGGTTGTTCCTCATCTGAATCTCGGAGTAGACGAAACGAAACCGCTGTTCCTTCCGGGCCGGTTCCGTATTCGATGAATTCCTCGATGGTCATTTCCTTTGCCGGCATGCCGTCAATTTCAATGATGATGTCTCCAACTCCGATGTCTTGTTCAGCGGCTGGCCCGCTGGGATAAACGTATAGAACATGTATCCCTTCTTCCGCTTCGTCGATTCGAATTCCGAAGCCCCCCGTTCGGGCGATTGGGAAGAAGAATTCTTGTTCTATACTCCCGGATTCGATGTAGGGGACAACAACGGGATCACTGTAAAGCCGAAAGAGCCCATCGTATCGCACAGCATAAAATTCGCATTCTTGTCGAAGGAACAGTTCTACCTCACCGGTTTTGGAGAGTGGGAGTCGATACTCGCAGTCATCGCTTAGAATTGCTCCTCTGCGCGGAATGCTTCCGTCTTCGTTTTGTGTGTAAAAACGCAACCGCATCGGTTGAGACATGGGTACACCGTCTTCGGTGGAGGGCATTGGTCGTTCCAGCGTGGGACGGCTCGTCTCCGGGGGAAACGTTTGAACCCTACGATTGGATTTCCGTTTTGGTTTTGTGTGAGGTGACTTTGGAAGCGATATCTGCTTGGACGGAAGTGACGTTGGCTCATGCTGTCTCCAAAGCAAGAGACCGATTGCAGTAATGGTAAAGATAAGTGCAGCGATTTTTCGCATTGTTTCTCGGTTTGCATGGCGGGTGAAGCACCAAAGAACATCGTCTGTGTTTTAGAACATATGAACATATTCATTCAAAAATCAAAGGTCGAAAACCTATTTTTTTATATGTCCATGATTTTGGACAATGCCAATCGGAATTGGTTCAAGTCTTCTTTGTTTTCAATGGATTTTGCGCCCTTTGTGATCAGAATCCGGTTCCCTTCTGCGGAATTTTGCCATTGTGGACTCTTGTGCCAAAAACAGTAATAGGGTTTTTGGGTCTCTTGTGCAAAACGTACGGTATGCATACTACCACCGCTCTTGCCACTTTCGATCAGGATCACGCTTTTCGATAAGGCGACTTGCCAGCGGTTTCTTTGGATAAATGCGCTTCGGTTCGGTGGTGTACCCCAAGGGTATTCCGAAACAAGACACCCGTGTTCGCAGATCTTTTGACTCAACTCTTTGTGTTCCGATGGGTATATCATATGCAGTCCGTGTGCGAGGACGGCGATGTTTGGCGCATGGCTGTGTAGAGCGCCGCGGTGTGCTTGTGCATCACACCCTTTGGCCAATCCAGATAGAACAACACCACCGGCTTTTCCGATATGCTTCGCGAAGCGGTAGGCAGCCTTTCTCCCAATATCGGTGGCGGCACGACGACCGACCACCGCAATGATCAACGGGTGTCGTAGCCAGGAAGGATCGCCTTTGACATAGAGAACTGGTGCAGATAAAGATGGGAAATCAGAAGACCAAAAAGGAAGAGTAGATATACCGCTTTCTTGATAGTGCGTTGCATTTTCCTGTGCGATACGCCAGCTTGAAAGCAGCCGTCTCTTCGGTGGAATGGGAATGGAAGAGTCGGATTGGAGATAGTGATACAATTCTGCGGCACTTTGGGCTTCAAGCACCTCGGGAACCTCTTCCAATACGCGGGTAAACGTCTTTGGTTTGAGATAAATTTGAAGCGAGCAGAGAGCGTGTACGTTGGGCATAAAATCAGGTCTCCATCCAATCTAGATGGAAATGAAGGTTCGATCAGGACATATCGAATGGAAGAATATCGAGCGGTGAGCCTTTGGACATTTGTTGACAACGTTCGCGAAAACGCGTTCCGATATCGTACTCTTCCCACCAGCGTCGCGCATCAGGGGGCAGAGACGCTACAAAGGCCGTTTGTTGTGCGGTAGAAATCGCTTTTCCCTTTTGGTATTCCGCTTCGAGCATGTAGCATCTTGCGATCATACCGAGTAGAGATTCTTCTGCGGACGGGTCGATAGCTGCAAAGGCTTTCAACATTTTTTTGATCGGTCGAGGTGTATTGTTTGGCTGTAGAATGTACAGCAGGCCGGCGATATGATCCCATGGATGGTGCAGACCAATATCCGTCGAGTCGATTTCAGATGCGATTTTTGCGCTCAGTGCGGAGAGTTGAGCGTAGCGCTCTTTGCGGCACAAGGCGACTTTGAGTCGTACGGCAATGCGAAGATCGATGCGGAAAACGCTTTCCCCAAGCTTATCGTCCAAGTAGAGTTGGATACATTTATCGACTTCGGCTATCCTTTCGTCGAGTTCTTTGCTTATGGGTTCCTCAGGGTCGATGCGTTCTTTCTCGAGAAGGACGTGGATCATTAGAAGGCGTTGTTGTGCTCGTTCCTCGGGATCGACGAGTTCGGCTTCGGCCTGCTCGAAAAGTTGGTATGCTCGTTCGAGTTCGGTGAGATCTTCGTACGTATGTGCATAAATAGCGGTAATTCGTCCGAAGGTCGATAGGACTCTTCCCTTGAGTGGATTTCGAATGAAAGAAAGGTCGATATCACCGATGCGTTTGGGGCTGAGGGATAATTGCTCCAAAAGAGCCTGGCTTTCCACATAGGCCTTCTCAAAATGAAAGTCGTGGATGGCGGAGGCCTGGCGACGACGGTAGAACTCGTATACCGAAGGCAAAGCTTGGGGCTGACCGCTTTGGAGCAATCGCTGAATCCGTTTTTCGATCTCCGGAGAGAGTACATCATCAAATTGCTTCTTTTGTATATCGCGATTGACGTCGACCAAATCGAGTTGAAAGAGCAGCAGATCTCTTTGCCACGATAAAAGTGTTTGGTTTTTTCTGATCAGTTCGTAGAGTTCGGCTTCTTTGCGATCGTAAGCGGCATCGCTAAGCTGTACAAAAAAACCGTCTTCTCCACCGATCAAAACGTCGAAATTATCGATTTGCTCTTGTATATCTTCAAAATCAGATTCCTCCTGGGTTCGGTTTTGTGAGCGCGGCGGCACATAGCGAACCCCCTTGGCTGGGTAGAGTGCTTTGACAAGCTCGTGTATTCTACGAAGTTGCAAACGCGCAGTCCGACGAACCATGACCTCATCGAAGGGATCGATGGTTTCAATGTGCAACAAGCTGGATATTCGTTGGTAGATCGAATGGGCGAGACGATGAATCTCATATGGCTCATCGTCTTCTCGCAGCGGATAGCCATGTTTTGTCCACATTCTGTAGCGACCGACTTCTTCAAGAGCTTGTCGTATGCGAAGACCCGCAAGGGCTGGATGATGATGGATCACGTCATATGCCTCTTGTAAAAGAGGGTAAACGCGTACCCCGATTGCATTCTGTTCTTTCTTAAGGTAGCGAAAGGGCATCTTTTATCTCGACTGAATATGCTTGAGGATTCTTTTTTTACACAGCGTGATTTTTTTCAAATCGTGTTGCCAAAAAGTGATGATTTTCCACCCTTGGCTACGTAAATCTTCATATTGGGCTTCTTGGGCCGCCATGTTTTGCGGTTGTGGAGCGGCGTGGATCGGGCATCCGAGTAAGAAGCAATCTTGAATGAACACCAAGATGCGCTGTTTGGTAAATTGCAAGATGGGGTCTTGGAGAGAAAGGCCTCTTTTGGGCTTATAAGATTGAAATTCTCTAAGGAGGAACGATACCGGATCGAGAGATTCTTTTCGTTGCTTTTTATGGAATTCTCCAAAACAACAAGCGAAGGCTCCTCTTAGGATACGCATCTGTTTGGCGTTAGCCCGATAACCTTGCAGGTAACGAAGGTTGTGAATGTAGTGAATCGATGGTGTGCACCGATGCAGTTTGTCATGCGCATAGAGACACCATCCGATATCGGTTTGGTTGATTCGCTCTTCTTTTCCGGATTTGTCCCGCAATATAATATTGCCCTTAGGCGTCTTGGAAACTATTTGAAATTGCCATCCGTCGATTGATACCCATCCTTTACTGGGAACGCGTTGCCGGACGGGAACAGACTGTTTGAGGAATACTGCGGGAAGAGTGCGATGGGGCGCATTACCGCCAAATTGCTTCCAGCATGTCCAAGGAAGTGGCTCGATGTGCCAGCGTGCCTGTTCTTGACGGGCTAACCCGAGATACAAAACATGTTCGTTTTGCTCCAAAAGCACATGAGCCGATTCATTTTTGTACGCGCTTGTGGGGAATGAGAATGTCTCCGGTGAATGGAATTGAGCGGTTTTGTCGAGGAATAAAAAGAGATGTCCATCGATTCTGGAACTCCCCTTGGGAGGAGACTGAGAGAGGCCAAAGTGAACAGCGAGTTTCTTTTGTGCGACGGTGGTCATCGGTGGGGGAGCCAGTTCGTGTGGAGAGATGTGGTCTTCTAAGGAGGCGATGACATTGTATTCGGTCTCCGTAGATGCATCTAAAAGAGTAAGTTGATTGTTTTGGATGATCAGTTTGTGTTTTTGCGGTGCGGAATTGCTCCACTTTACAATGAGCCAGTCTCCTTTTTGTATCGGCGTAGGACCTTCGAGAGATGTGGGAGATCGGATGGCGAAGAGCAGAGGAGATGGTGGAATACGCAGAGGTAGATGAACCAACCCGCGTTGATCGTGCCAAGCATCGATTCGTTCCATCTCGTATCGATCCAAAAAGCGCTGGTTCTTTGCGTGGAGTATTTCGAGATGCCAGCCGTCATAGAGAAAGGAAAAGCGAAAACGCGTTCCCAATGGTGCCTTTGACGTATGCAAGAAGAGGGATAACTGGTTTTTTTCTTTGCCTTTTGGATGTGCTTTGCGGATTTGAGGAGCGATTTCAAATATCCACTCCTCTCCGGAAGGGACGCGAATCTTTTGGTTACCGATTGGCAAAGGCGCATTGCTTTGGGGCAATTGTAAGTATGGTCCCTTGCCATCGATGTGAAGGTATGTATCGAATCGAACGGGCGTTTGTTGTATTCTCTTTCGATAGCGATGAAGACGGTATTCGATTAACTCCATACTCAATTCGGTGAACGATTCTTTGAGAGCCGGAATGACCTGCACATCGATACAGACCCTGTCATGTCGGAGCTGTAGCCATTCACGACCCCGTTTCCAACTGGTAGATAGCCAGTGAATCCAGTAGCGTTGCCATCTTCTCGGTTCAACATTGTTGCCGAGAACCTGAATGGCATCGTTTCGTAGGAGCGGGTCGCGATAGATGAAGTCTCGACAAGCTTGAATAAAAGGAGTGAGCTGCATACCGCTTTGTAGTTTTTGTGCCGCCAAGATGATGAGCAGAGAGACCATTTTGTAGGATTTTGTCATCGGGCTTTGTTCGAGCATGACAAACCAGTCCTTGTGGTGCTCCCAAAGAATTTTTTCCGTATGGTTTAGTTTGTGTTGTCTGGAGAGAAAGGCAACCCAAGAATCAGGATATAGACTCTTGGGTTCG
>JAYYRF010000432.1:0-3106 GCA_036127535.1 Myxococcota bacterium
GAGAAGATTGATTGCACCCTCTTGGTTAAGGGTAGTGTGGATAAAGCGGAATGGAGCATTACCTTTCAGGCCATTGATGACACCCAGCTTCAAATTGGCGTAAAGGTTGCTAAACCGTGGAATCGAATCTTTTTGCATCTCACAGCGGTTCCCAACGAAAATATTTTCGGTTTTGGTACCCAACTCTCACGACTGGATATGAAAGGGTATAAGTTGCCCATGCTTACGAGAGAGCCCGGAATCGGCCGCGGCGTACAACCCCTGTCTTTTTTCATGAAGCACCTGTTTGGAGCAAGCGGCGAATGGCACTGCACGTCCTCTCCGATAGCATGGTATCTATCGACAAGTATGCGAGGGTTTGGACTTGAAAATTACGAATATTCCGTATTCGATTTCGAAGATCCGACCAAACACGTAATTTGTGTTTATGGCTCTTCACTGCGGGGGCGTTTCCATTATGGTGTCACACCAAAAGACCTGCTAACTTCGCACACTAAATATTGCGGTCGCATGCCGGCTTTGCCCGACTGGATACATAAAGGAGCGATTATTGGTCTTCAGGGAGGTTCTGAGCGTGTTCGGAAACTCCAAGAGGTTCTGGAGCAGTACGACGTTCCGGTGGCCGCTTATTGGTTACAAGATTGGGTTGGTGGACGTAAAACGTCTATCGGAAAGCAATTGTGGTGGAATTGGGAACTCGATAAAACCCGTTATCCAGATTGGGGACAACTAACACAAGAGTTGAATGAAAAGAATATTTTGGTGATGACCTATATCAATCCGTTCTTAGTAGACGCGCAGGAAAAGGGGGATGTAAGGAGAGATCTTTTAGCAGAGGCAAAAGAGCAAGGTTTTTTGATTAAAAACCAAAAGGGTGAGATCTATCCAATTCAAAACACATCTTTTCACGCTTATTTGGTTGATTTGAGTAACCCCAAGGCTCGTACATGGTTGAAAGACATTATCAAGGTACAAATGATTCAAACCGGTGCCAGAGGTTGGATGGCTGATTTTGCCGAAGCGCTACCCTACGATGCCGTGATGCATACCGGAACAACGCAAGAATGGCACAATCGTTATCCGGTAGAGTGGGCGAAATTAAATCGAGAGGCGATAGCTGAGGCCGGTTTTGAAGGGGAGATTGTCTTTTTTAATCGCGCTGGTTTTAGCCAATCTCCCCAATATAGTACTCTTTTTTGGATGGGAGACCAACTCGCGGATTGGGGACGCGAAGACGGTCTTCAAAGTGCGATTAATGGGCTAATCAGTTCGGGACTTTCCGGTATATCGATCAATCATGGTGACATCGGTGGATATATCGCGACAACCGTCCCCAATTTTCCACTCCCAATTCCTGGGATTTCATACGTCCGACGCAAGGAGTTACTCATGCGTTGGATAGAGTGCTTCGCTTTTACCTCTATCTTCCGAACGCATGAAGGCAACCAGCCCGATCGGCATATCCAAATCGATGCGGATGATGAATTACTCAAGCATTTTTCATTCTTTTCCCGTGTCTTTGCAGTTTTGGCACCATATCGAAAAGAGTTGATGAAGGAGGCCGAGTCTAACGGTTTGCCGTTGGTAAGGCATCTATGGCTTGAGTTTCCGGATGATCCCGTTGCCAAGACCATAGAGCTATCTTTTATGTTGGGAGATGCCTTGTTGGTTGCACCCGTTGTGGTGCCAAAGGCATCAAAAAAGAAAGTGTACATCCCCGCCGGAACATGGATTCATATTTGGACAAACGATACGGTTCAAAACGGATGGATAGATGTGGAGGCACCGATAGGAAAACCACCCGCATTTGTTCGAAAAGGTTCGGATATCGAAGGCTTATTTACGTTTTTCGTCGACTAACGACTTCGCAGCCACAAGAATAAAATACACAGATGTAACATGACGACGTTGAAGAGGCTCAAGTAGACAAGGGAATAGGTAATTGTATCTCCGGAGAACCCAATAATAATTTCCAAACCCCTCAAATGAGCATTGGCTGCTATAATTCCCTCGTATTCTTTGGTAATCAAAGCATCGAATGACCAACGAATGGGCATTGCATCAGCCAGATAGTTTTGCCAACCTGTATTCTTCAACCGTCCGTAGAGCTTGACATATCCCCCTAGAAGGAGTTGTGGGAACAGTAAAATGGGCATTAGGGATATAGCCATAACTTCGGTCCGCGAAATAGATGAAACGGCTAGACCCAATGAAGTGCCCGCGGCGGCCGTTAGCAATAGAATTGCCCAGCCATACAAGAAAGGAGAGTGTAGTCCCACAAAAAGCCAAATAAACACCGTCATGATCAGGGTTTGAAGAAGGAGAATGAGTAACTGAAACAGATAAACGGCCAAAACATAGGAATACACCCGTAAGCCTGAACGGCTTTCTCGTTTAATTATCGGTATTTGGCCAACTATCTCTCTGGCAACGTTCGAACACCCAAACCAAAAGGCTGCGGCACACGTTAAGAATAATGTGGGATGGATGCCGTTTTGTAGTTGCAGGGCGTTCAATAGAACAGGAATCTTCTCGTATATGGGAATAATCTCGGTTTCGACCAGTCTTTTGGCCTCGTTGTGAAAGAGGATGGCGAGAAGTCCGGCGATGATGGGGGCTTGCACGAGTTGAATAAGAAGTGCGTAAGAATCATTGATTTTTCGTTTGCTATAGCGATGAAATAAATAGATGAATTGCAGTAAGATGGAACGCTTTCTCGCTCGTTGTCGTTTGGTTTGAATTTTTTCTTGTAAAAGTCTCCTTGTCACAAAGAGTTTGTACTCATCGCTTTCCAAATATGCTTTTTGCCAGTCGCTGGGCGACTTTTTGATAGCTACATTTTCAAGCTGATCCATGATATAGTCAGCTGTATTCGTTGCGTTGGGTTTCGTTCGTTTGGTGAGTCTTTCAAAGTATTTCGTCGCATTGGCTGGGCCGTAATAAGCGAGTTTCCCTCCTTTGGCCAATAAGATTAGATTGTCGAGCAAATTGAACGCCTCTTGTCTCGGCTGATGAATGGTCATGACAATGGTCGTTCCGTTGTCGGCCAATGAACGGAGCAATTGTAAAACTTCCAAGGTAGACGAGGAGTCTAAGCCTGAGGTCG
>JAYYRF010000433.1:0-8756 GCA_036127535.1 Myxococcota bacterium
ATTGACGGCCACAGAGCCACCCAGCTTGGTACCATAATCCTTCAATACATACTAAACAGTAATTTTCTTTCCGTCGTACCACTCTTGGTCGAGGAGAGAAATCTCTTTTTTCCACTTTCCAATCCGACCGCGAATGATTCCTTCTAAGATCTTGGGTGGCTTATTCTTGAGTTTTTCGTCTTCATTCGCACGATCCATTTGGATAGAGAATTCCTTCTCTGTGATTTCCGAGGGGATTTCCTTGGCGGTTACGTATTCAGGACGAGATGCGACGATGTGCATCGCAACGTCTTCCATGAAATCTTCCAATTCATTCGCTGCTGGCGCTTGCACTTCTAATAAAACACCCAAGCGAGCACCGGTGTGGATATAAGAGTAAAGGTGAGAACCTTCGGATGCTTCAAAAAGAGAGAAACGGCGAACCTTGATATTCTCTCCCGTTCTCAGAACAATTTGCTGCTGTGCTTCCGCTGCGCTTCGTCCCTCGGCCCAAGTGCTTTGTTCGAGGAGATCTTCCATAGAATTGGGCGTTTGGTCTAAAACAACGTTGGCCGCTTCTTTTACGAACCCTTGAAAATCAGCGGTCTTCGCAACGAAGTCTGTTTCGCAGTTTACTTCTAGCAAAACACCTTTTGAACCGGTAATTTCAGCATATATAAGACCTTCAGCGGCAACGCGACTCGCCTTTTTGGCCGCCTTGGCGATACCTTTTTTGCGAAGCCAATCGATGGCATTGCTGAGGTCTCCCTCGCTCTCCTTCAAGGCTGTCTTACAATCTTTGATGCCTGCGCCCGTACGAGCACGTAGGTCTTTAATGTCACTCATAGATGGTTTGTACATAATTTCTCCTATAAAATGGGCCGAATCATCGGCCCACTTGAAACGTAAATCAATTTGTGTGGGAATTTTTCAGTTTCTTTCGATAACTTCGACGTCGAGGTCTTTGTGATCGGATTTTTCTTCAGCGCGCGCATTCGTTGTGGACATGGAACGACCAAGCTCTATGGCATCTGCTATCGCGCGTGTGAACAATCGAATACTTTTGATGGCGTCATCGTTACCCGGAATGACGTAATCTACTCCAGAAGGATCACAGTTGGTGTCACAAAGTGCGACAACAGGAATCTTGAGCTTCTTCGCTTCTTTAATGGCGTTGTGCTCTCTTTTGGGATCAATGACAAAAAGCAAATCCGGTGTTCCTTTCATCTCTTTGATACCACCCAGCGAACGCTCCATTTTGGCGATTTTGCGGGCGTGGTCTAGTCGTTCTTTCTTGGTACGAGACTCTAAACGTCCTTGATCTCGTTCGGTTTCCATACGAATCAGACGATCTACAGAGTCGCGAATGGTTCGGTAATTGGTCAATGTACCACCAAGCCAACGGTTATTGACGTAGAACTGGCCACATCGGACGGCTTCTTCTGCAACGATTTCTGTCGCGGAACGCTTGGTACCAACGAAAAGCATGGTCTTGCCTTGCGATACTTGTGACGAAACAAAATTGGTCGCGTCTACGAGGCAACGAGCAGTCTTGTACAGGTCGATGATGTGAACACCATTTTGTTCACGGTAAATGTAGGGCTTCATCTTTGGGTTCCAAAGACGGGTTCGGTGACCGAAATGAACACCTGCGTCCAAAAGGTCTCTAAGGGTAATGTCTAGCATTTTATGCTCCAATTTAGGGTTAAACATCCATCGGGATCTGCATCATCTCTGTTGAGCACCCAAGACACAGAAGTGTTCCGATGTGGTAATTGCTTTTCCGATATATCCCATCTATCGCTGAAGGTCAAGATCGAGTTCGACTCTTTGGAAGAATTCTATCGCTTTGTGCAGAGGCCTACTGGCTTAGGCTTTCATACAACATTTTTTAAACTTCGATCCCGATCCGCACGGGCAAGGTTCATTTCGACCGATCCCATTCTGCAAACCAAACTCTTTGGCTTCGACTCCCTTCTCTGGACGCTTCGTAGAAAGAGCTGCCTCGATCTCTGCTTGCTTCTCCGCCTCTTTCTGTTGCGCGATCGCAGCTTCTTTTTGACCGACAAGATAATCGAACACTTCTCGAGGAGGCGGTAAGAAGATAACATTGGGAAGCTGAACATCTGGTATATCTGGATTGGTTTGGCTCGCCAATCGACGAGCCTCTTGCTTATCGCTCTCGTCATCGGGCAAAACCAACATTTCGGGATCGAGACGCACGATGCGAGAAATGACGGCTTCGTCTTTGAGGGAGTTCATTAGCATAAACATACCCGTACCCTCTTTTTTGTATTCCAAAAGAGGGTTCTTCTGACCATAACCGCGCAATCCAATCCCGTCTCGAAGACGATCCATTGCCAAAAGATGATCTTTCCAAAACTGATCCGTGAATTGGAGAAGCAGCATGCGCTCATACTTACGCATCTCTTCTTCGCCCACTTCGCCTTCCTTTTCTGCGTATTTGGAGACTGCATCGTCCCGCATCATCGTGCGTAAGTCAAACACAGACATGTCCCGAAGTTCTTCGTCTGACATCTCCCAATCTACATCAAAGATATCTTTCATTTGTACGCGAATCTGATCGATTTTCCAATACTCAGGGTGAACCGATGCGTCTATACAAGAGCAAGAGATATCCTCGACCAAACCGTCGATGGCCTCTATGCACATCTCACGTATGTTTTCACCGAGCAGAGCCTTCTTACGCATATCGTATATGTAGGTTCGCTGTAGGTTCATCACATCGTCGTATTCCAGAAGGTTTTTGCGAATGTTGAAGTTGTGACCCTCTACTTTTTTCTGCGCACTTTCTATCTGCTTGGTTACCCAGCGGTGCTCGATGGGCTCATCGTCTTTCATACCCATACGCTCCATCCAGTCAATGAGGCGGTCGGAACCAAACAGACGCAGGAGGTCATCTTGCAAGCATAGATAAAATCGACTTCTTCCGGGATCGCCTTGTCGACCAGAGCGACCGCGAAGCTGGTTGTCAATTCGACGGGATTCGTGTCGCTCTGTCCCCAAAATAAAGAGACCTCCGGCTGCCAAAACATCTTCTTTTTCCGCTGCGCACTGCACGTGGTACCGTTCAAAAAGCGCTTTGTAACCAGCTGGATCAACATCGGGATCGATTTCGTGTTTGGCCATTCCTTCGGGGTCGCCACCGAGCTTAATGTCGGTTCCACGTCCCGCCATGTTGGTCGATACCGTCACCGCTCCCAATCTTCCCGCTTGGGCTACGATCAAGGCCTCCCGGGCATGATTCTTGGCGTTCAAAACCTCGTGTTTGATTCCGTTACGATCGAGGTGTGCACTGATCAAAGCCGACTTCTCAACGCTAACGGTTCCGACCAAAATGGGCTGTCCTTTCGCGTGAGCCTCGTTGATTTCACTCAAGATCGACTTCAGCTTTTCGCTGTTCGTTTTATAGATAATGTCGTCGTGATCTTCACGAATCACCGGCTCGTTTGTCGGCACGACCACGACGTCAAGATTGTAAATCTTACGGAACTCTTCTACCTCGGTCTCGGCCGTTCCCGTCATTCCGGACAGCTTTCGATACATTCGAAAGTAGTTTTGGTATGTGATAGAAGCGTAGGTTTGTGATTCGGGCTGAACCCGGACGCGCTCTTTGGCTTCAACGGCTTGGTGAAGCCCGTCCGACCACCGACGTCCCTCCATCGGTCGGCCGGTGTGCTCATCGATAATCATAACTTGACCGTTTTTAATCAGGTAATCGCGATCGACTTTGAACAACTTGTGAGCCTTGAGAGCCTGGTTTACGTGGTGCAACGAGACCATATTTTTGGGCTCGTACAAATTTTCTAGCCCCAGCCTGTCTTCGACCAAATCGATACCCGCATCGGTCAAGCTAATATGACGACTCTTTTCGTCGAAGATATAATCGATGTCTTCGCGTAGCTGCGGGATGGGCTTGTCGATCTCCATGTACTTATCAACATTGCTCTTCGCGGGACCGGAAATGATCAACGGTGTTCGCGCTTCGTCGACCAAAATAGAGTCTACCTCATCCACAATCGCATAATGCAAAGCTCTTTGAACATAATCTTCGATATTGAACTTCATGTTGTCGCGCAAGTAATCGAAGCCAAACTCATTGTTGGTTCCGTAGGTCACATCCGCTTGGTAACCTTGCTTTTTCAAGGCGGGATCCCGCATATTCGAGAGGACTTTTCCGACCGACAAGCCCATAAAATTGTAGATTGTACCCATCCAATCGGCATCTCGACCGGCGAGATAATCGTTAACCGTAATCACGTGAACGCCTTTGCCCTCGAGAGCGTTGAGATAAACCGGCAATGTCGCGACCAGGGTTTTTCCTTCTCCCGTTTTCATCTCTGCGACCATACCATTGTGTAACACCATGCCGCCGAGCAATTGAACGTCGTAATGACGCATATTGAGTGTTCTTCGTCCAACTTCACGGATCACGGCGAAGGATTCCACCAAGATATCGTCTACGGTTGCTCCTTGGGCCAGCTTCTCCTTAAAATGAGGTGTAAAAGCCTTCAAATCCTCGTCGCTCAAACCTTGGAGCTTTTGTTCGATTCGATTGATGGCAACGACCTTGGGTCGTAGCTTTTTCAACTCTTTGTCAGAGTGCGTTCCAAATACCTTATAGTAGGCAGATTTTATATTATCGATACCAATCATGATGTCACCCAAAATGTAAATCTAGTGTATTTAGATCACCAACGTCGATCTGTCAAGGCTTTTTCAGGTACAGCAATGGATCAATCGCGGTGTCTTTATGACGAAGCTCAAAGTGAAGATGTGGCTGCTTCGCACGACCGCTTTTTCCAACGAGGCCAATAACGTATCCTTTTCGTACCTGCATTCCTTTCTCCACCATTAAACGCGAAGCATGTGCGTACAACGTTTTCACACCATCGCCGTGAAGAATCTCGATCGTTTTGCCGTAATGTTCCTTCTCTCCGGAAAATTCTACAATTCCGTCCGCGGCCGCATAAATTTTAGAACCCAAAGGCGCCTCAATGTCCAAACCGTTATGGGCGGTGAAATCCCTGTCGATGCCTAATTTTCGCATGCCATACTCGGAGGAGACCTCTCCTTCTACCGGCCAGGAAATTGCGATATTCAGCGAAGAATTATGCTCTTGCAGCATCTGTTCGGTGCGATCCGGTCCGCTTGCTGAAAAAGTCTCTGCCTGCAAGGCATACATTTCCAATAACTCCGTTCGGCGTTTCAAAGAGGCTATGTCTCTCTCCACTTCTCTTTTTTGATGCCCCAATTCCAATGTCTCTTCCAGAAGGGCGGTCGTTTGCGTTGTTTGAGAAAGATCCCATGCGAGATATACCACGCCGCCAAAGAAGGCGATAGAGATCATAGATAACGATATGAGCATACTGTAGGATAGGTAGAGTTGTACCGAAGAGATACCCCCGGACTCTGGGATAAAAAATATACTAAACCCCCGTTTACCCATCTATGGTATTACACTCCGTTATCAATTTGAAGAATCAAAACGGTGATATTATCGTCGCCCCCGCGTTCACAGGCAAGATTGATCAGCTGACGTGCGGCTGCTTGTGGACTGTAGCGCATTAGGTGATCTTTCATTTCTTCCGCCTCGACCAAATTGGAAAGACCGTCAGAACACATCAATATTTTGTCTCCGTTGCGCAAAGCACGCATCAAGATGTCTACTTCAACTTCTTCGTTAAAACCGAGAGAACGGGTAATCACATTCTTGAGTTTGTGATTTCGACCTTCCTTTTCCGTTAAGAGACCTGCTTGTATCTGCTCGTTTACCCAAGAATGATCTTCTGTGATTTGGGTAATCTCTTGATCTCGCAGCATGTAGCAACGAGAATCACCGACATGACCGATATAGGCATTGTTGCGCAAAACAAAAAGGGCAACGCAAGTCGTTCCCATTCCTTTAAAAGATCGGTCGGCTTGGGCGGCTTCGTAGATACGCCGACCAGCAAGTAACACGGCAAAACGAAGATTCTCTCGGGCAAGATCTTCTGGAAACGGGCTATCTTGATCGGCGAGCTTATTTTTGTTGAAAGACTCTTCAAAAGCCTCTTCTATGGCGTGAACAGCGATAGCGCTCGCAACTTCACCACCGTTGTGTCCTCCCATTCCATCACAAACAATAAAGAGCTGGAGCTCATCATTGACTAAGAAATTGTCTTCGTTGTGACTTCGACGACGACCAACATCCGTCATCCCGCAAGAGGTAATTTGCATATCCACTCCAACTAATACTCGTTGATCTAACCGAATGAAGATATTTTCTCAAGCTTATCGAGCATCTTTATGATCTCTCTACACTGCAGTGTGGATGACCTGCGTCGGGGATCAACGTCAGCAGTTTGTAGAAGAAAGTCCGCTTCGTCACTCGATATTCGGGTTCGCAAACAATTTCGAATTGTTTTTCGAGGCTGAGAATACAAAACCATCAATAAAGATTCCAGTCTCTCTTTTTGCGCAACTGACACATAAGGGCTCTCTCGCAAAGTGATATTCAATACCGCGGACTCTACCTTTGGTGGTGGATGAAACGCTCCCTTCGGAACGCGAAATTCAATCTCGGCTTCCGCAAAAAAGTCGATGAACGTCGCCAAAGATCCTCTGTTTCGCTCTCCGACTTTTGCCGTCATTCTCTTTGCAACTTCCAGTTGCAACATGACGACCAACCGCGAGAATTTAGGATACAGCGATACGAGATCCGTCACGATTCCGGTTCCCACGTTGTAAGGCAAATTGGAAACACACTTCCATCCATCACCCGGCAGGAAATTTACCCAATCAATTTTACAGGCATCTCCTTCGTGCAAAGAGATGTCCGGCCATGTATCACGAACATGGTCGGCCATGTCTCGGTCTAGCTCCACGAGTTGCAGCGTACATCCAACCGAATGCAAACGCTTCGTGAGGGCACCCAAACCCGGCCCGATCTCCAAAACCTTATCCGAAACCGAAAGCTGTGACGCCCGAAGGATTTTCTCGATAATCCCCTGCGAATGCAAAAAGTGTTGTCCGAATCGCTTTTTCGCTCGTTTTTCCATAATTCACTCAGACGCCAACGGGCCAATTGGCACGTACGGCCATGTCGAGAGAGTCACGTTGTCCATTCAACATGCGCAATCGTCCAACATTGGCAATCATAGCCGCATTGTCTGTGCATCGTCTTTTGGGTGGTATAAAAACGGTGTACGGAGAATCTTGCAGCGCGCGACGCAGTCCGGAATTCGCAGCCACGCCCCCGCCAATCGCAACGGACTGGACACCGGTTTCCCGTACCGCTTTATGCACCCTATCCATTAAAACATCGACGACCGCTGCCTGGAAAGAAGCCGCAACGTCACTCGGATTCCATCCTTGGGTTTTTTGAAGGTAATTACGCACCGCCGTCTTCAAGCCAGAGAAGCTCATGTCCAGCGGATATCGTTCAAAAATTCGTGCACGCCCCGGTTTGGGTGGACGTGGACGCGGAAAAGAAATGGCTTGCGGATCTCCATCTTGCGCAAGCGCGTCGATCAAGGGTCCTCCGGGATAACCGAGCCCCATCATACGGGCTACTTTGTCGTAGGCTTCACCAGCTGCATCGTCAACCGTTTGTCCCAAGACACGATAGCTGCCCACTCCCTCGGCCAAATACAGGGTGGTATGACCACCAGAGACGACCAAAGATAAAAAGGGAAACTCCGGCCTGGGAGAGTCCAACAATGGAGAGAGCAAATGCCCTTCCAAGTGATTCACGCCGACGAAGGGAACCCCCCAACCAATGGATAGAGACTTCCCAAAACAAAAACCCACGAGAACCGCACCGATTAAACCAGGGCCAGCCGTCGCCGCCACCCCGTCCGGACGCTCAAGTCCAGCCTCTTGCAGCGCCTTTTGCGTACAGGCAACGACTTTTTCGATGTGAGCGCGCGAGGCGAGTTCGGGTACGACGCCACCAAATGCTTGGTGCACACTTTGCGTCCAAATGAGATCCGCCGCAATACCATCGGAACCAATAATGGAAACCGCTGTTTCATCACAGCTCGTTTCAATCCCCATTATAATCATGTTTCACCTTTGGGTAATACGTGGCTGGCTCGAATCGTCCTTCATCTTTCACACCATCGTGGCAACTGCGACAAGAATCGACGGTGGGCTTCGCAATCATATCCGCCTGTCCAGATCGCGCAACATGTTCCGCCCCGGGTCCGTGACAAGACTCACAACCCACTTGGGTTAGGTTTTTAGCGGCCGCGGGACTTTGAGGCCCTTTCTCGTGGTGTGCTCCGGTGACATGACACGAGAAGCAGGCGCGATCTTGAGAACGCGAATCCTTCACCAAGGTATCCCAAGCGCTCGCGTGTGCCGTTGTTTCCCATTGCGCGTATTGAACCGGATGACAGCCTTGACATGATTTTGAACCGATAAAAGGGCCTTGATATTCTTCTTGTTCCAAGGAGCCGAGATTCTCGATCTTTTCCTTGTATTGCTGGACGAGCTTGGCAATCTCTCTTTCGTCTTCGATGCTGCGATTGAGATCGATCAACCGGCTTTTGACTTGAATCATCTTCTCTTTACTCTGTGCATCAGGGATAGAGGGAAGCTGAGATGATTTTTCCTGGTAAAACGATACTTGTCGCTCCAAACGCTTCTTTTTACTGGGTGTTGGATTTTCCTGTAGTTCTTTTTGAGCCTTATCAATACGCGTGGCATACCTCTTGCGCTCTTGTTCGACAGATTGCTCCAAGCCGACAATGTAGACGCCTTCTGCACCGGAC
>JAYYRF010000434.1:0-36277 GCA_036127535.1 Myxococcota bacterium
TTCTATATCTCCAGAAACACCCACCGCAGGCCAAGACCCTCTGGTATGTACCGTAGATGTAGAGAGTACGGACGAAGATGGCGACATCATAACCTATTCATACGAGTGGCTACGAGAGGGTGTCGTATATCCAAATTACACCACCTCCATTTTACCTCCATCCGTGACTCAGAGCGGAGAAACTTGGACGTGCGTTGCGACACCCTTTGATGGTTTGAACAACGGAGACTCCGCTCGCGACTCCGTCGTCATCTCTACCTGTGTTTTGTCTGAGTGCGATATGAGCTTGGACTTGGGTGACGGCATCGGAGTAGACTTTGTCGAGATACCCGCAGGCAATTTCACCATGGGTTCACCTACATCTGAGATTGGCCGAAGCAATGATGAAGTCGAACATCTCGTTACCTTGAGCAATCCCTTCTACATGATGACTACAGAAGTGACCCAAGGTATGTTCGAGCAATTGTCCGGATACAACCCCGCAACTTACGACACGACGTACGGAATCGATACAAACTATCCCGTCTACTACGTCAACTGGCATATGGCGGCGGACTTCTCAAATAAAATGACCGCACAGCATAACCAAACGCACGGCACCACTCTCTCCGAATGCTACACCTGCAGTGGTGCAGGAGAAACGGTCTCTTGTGACATAGCCATCAACCCGTACAGCTGTGACGGGTATCGACTGCCGACCGAATCCGAATGGGAATATTCCGCTCGAGCCGGAACGACCAAAGCCATTTGGACACCATATGGTGGTGGAGATCTCAACAATACGACGGCAAGTCTGTATCTATTGACCGATGGAACCGACTTGCGCGATCAATCTTGGTACTATGTAAATCGCTATGACACCATGTACTACAATACCGCAAAACCAGTCGCACAACTCCAAGAGAATAGTTTCGGTCTACACGATATGTCTGGGAACCTGTGGGAATGGACAAACGATTGGTATGACTACTATCCCACCGATGCACAAACAGACCCCGTTGGCCCCTCTTCCGGGGTAATGCGCGTCATCCGCGGCGGGTTTTGGTGCAACTCTCCCTACAATCTGCGCTCGGCAAAAAGAATCCGGTTTTCTCCTGCAGTCCGAATCATGAGTATTGGGTTTAGACTCGTACGAACACAGTAAGAAAACGTATCGTTTCTTGTATTGTTTTCCATCGGGCTGACAAGACTCCTTTCTGGCAACCTACAGACCCGTCGATCGTACAGGCACGCTGGAAATCTTTATTTTTAGAGGAGATATACGATTGAACCTATGCTGAATCTTCTACCGTTCACATCCTCTGTCGTCTCGCCGTCGACGAGGTAAATGGAGCACAATGTTTATCGTTGCATCCTATCGCTTGTGCGATCGTTGTGATATTAAACGCGTTCACCTCGAAGATGCTCATTCCATCGCCTGTGTGGGTGCATCATTCTACCAAATTGGCTTTCTCAGAGCCAGATATACGCAAAAAACCACGTCCTCAGCATCTCCCCCAACCATCGCTCGTATCGGTGTGGCCCATACAGTCTTTTTTGATCTTACCTACTCCTTTTCCTCCTAAAAAGACGCCAAAAGAAAAAGGAAACCTCGATTTAAGGCGCAATAAAAATGCATCGTGTTAACTTGAGTCAAACCCCCTGCATTCGGAGAAGAGATGAGCGTCTGGTTTTTTACTTGTCTGTTGACTGCACAAGCCGATCCCCTTCCCTCTATACCCTTTGAGACATACAAACTCGAAAATGGTCTCAATGTTATTCTGTCCGAGGATCACTCCATTCCATCGGTACAAGTAAACATCTGGTACGGCGTCGGATCGAAAGACGAAACAACCGGACTGACCGGTTTCGCACACCTGTTTGAACATCTTATGTTTCAAGGCTCTGAAAACTACAACATGGACTACTTCAATGCTCTCGAAGAAATCGGGGCAAGCGTCAATGGTACGACGTCTTTCGACCGTACCAACTATTATGAAGGTGTTCCGAGCAATCATCTTCCGCTTGCCCTGTGGATCGAAAGCGATCGTATGGGATGGCTTTTGCCAGCACTTACAGAAGAGAAACTACAAAATCAAAAAGAGGTTGTTCGCAACGAACGACGCCAAAGCTATGAAATACGACCCTTCGGACGAGTTTGGATGTGGCTGTTTGAAAACCTGTATCCACAAGGACATCCATACCATGTTCCCACCATCGGCAAACACGAAGACATTGCGAATGCTCAAATGGACGACGTGACCGCGTTCTTCAAAAAGTGGTATCAACCCTCTAACGCTTCTTTGGTCATCTGTGGCGACTTTAATCCTTCGCAAGCGAAAGAGCTGGTTCAAAAGTATTTCGCAGAAATCCCCAATAACAATACGCCCACTCCACTAATGAGCATGGAGCCGGTCGTATTGAAAGAAAATAAGATCGTACGCAAAACCGATAAGGTACCATATTCCAAAGTTTGGATCGCTTGGCTTTCCCCTCCACTCTTCGCACCTGGAGATGCGGAAATGGACATCTTATCTACATTGTTGAGCGAAGGAAAAGACAGTCGCCTGCATAAGGCGCTTATAGAGGAAAAAGGCCTAGCAAAAGACGTAGCTGCGTATCAATATTCTACACAACTACAAAGCCAATATATGATCGAAGCAACCGTTGCAACGGGAAAGACATCGGACGAGGTCGTCAGCGCAATTGAAGAGGTACTAAAAGAGTTTAGCGCATCCGAAGAAGAAGTTCGGGTAGCAAAATACAATTGGGAGGCGCGTTTTTATCAAAATCTGACCACCATTGCTCGCAAATCGGACATGCTCAACAACTACTATATGCGAACCGGAGACGCTGGGTACATCCAAAAAGATCTACAGCGTTACCTCGACGTGAGCGCGGACTCTATCGACCAAACCTTCCAAAAAGTGATCCTCAATTCAAAGCGCGTATACCTACATGTGACGCCAGAGCCAAAGGAGGCTCAATAATGCTGTTCTCTTTACTCACCCTACTTGCTTGCGGTCCCAAACCACCTCCCGTAGTGGCTGCTCATTCTCCCTCACGCGAGGCCACAACAAGACCAGCCCCCCTAGAAAAATCGTCATTTTCTCTTCCTTCACTGGAAAAAGGAACGCTTCAAAACAATATTCCCGTCGCAATATCGAAAAATAACGAAGTTCCTTTGGTATACATTTGGATTACATTTGATGCTGGAGGCTGGACGGATCCCGACGATCAAATCGGTTTGGCTAAGGCCACCATGGATATGCTGGATGAAGGAGCAGGCGAGTACAGTGCTGGAGCACTCAGTAAAGAACTCCGTAAACTGGCCAGTTCGATATCGACCCAAGCGACCATGGACGGTGCAAGTATACGCCTGCAATGCCTCAAAAAAAACTTAAAACCCTCTTTGGAACTGCTTGCGGAAATCTTACAGCAGCCAACCTTTCCCCAATCAGTATGGGATCGAAAAGCCCAAGAGTACCAGCAAGAACTCGCTCGACAAACCTCCGATCCCAAACAGATTGCAAGACGAGTTTGGCGTAAATTGCTATATGGACAAGAATACGCCGGCAGACTTCAACAATCTACCCACATCGAATCCCTAAGCACAACAGCAATGAAGCAGTGGCATCAAACGTTTCTCACGCCCGATAATGCTCAAATATGGGTTGGAGGAGACACCTCTTTGGACGATATCTTACCCCATCTCGAAGAGACTTTCGGTCAATGGTCGGTAGAGAGCACCCAACCGTTTCCCCGTAAGCCCAGCGCAATTACGTTACAAGAACCCACACGAACCTTTGTCTATCTTGTCGATCAACCGGGTGTGAGCCAATCGGTCATGTATCTCGGACATGGAGTCGGAACCAAAACCGATGAACATGCTACCCCCTTACTCTTGGCAAACCAATCGTTCGGCGGCATGTTTACGGCTCGCGTCAATATGAATCTTCGCGAGGATAAGGGATGGACATACGGCGCTTGGACATGGCTGAGCTACAACTATTATCCTGGAACGTGGACGATGAGCAGCAGTGTCATCACGAAGCAGACCGCTGCTGCCATACGAGAAGTGATCAAAGATATCCGCGAATCGAAAAGCACACGCCCGCTTACCACCACCGAATTCGAGAGAGGTCGCGGAGATCTTTTGGGACAATTTCCATTAAAATTCGAGCAGCCTGCCTATCTTCTCAGTCGCCAAATCGAGATATCTCGTTATAATTTACCAAAGGACTGGCTCAATCAATACGAAGATAGAATTTCGAAGGTAACGCTGGAAGACTCACAAGCCGTTTGGAACGATATAATTGACCCTGAGTCAATGTTCATCGTTGTCGTGGGAGATCGGAGCGCAATTGAATCTGACTTATTGGATCTGGGATATACGGTCATTCATACCGATTACAACGGGCAAAAAATAGAGAAAGAATAATATTGCAAAAGGTGTTTCAATCATGGGAATAGAGAGTAAGTACATTTGGATGGATGGGGAATTCCTCCCCTTCGAAAAAGCGCAGGTTCATCTTCTAAGTCATACGCTTCATTACGGATTGGGCGCCTTTGAAGGGATTCGAAGCTACCGACAAGTCGGCGGTGGCGGTGGTATTTTTAAACTGGAAGAACATCTCGTTCGACTTTTCGACTCCGCTAAAATGTGTCGAATGCCCATGCCCTTTGACTTACAAACCCTCAAAGATGCCTGTATTGAAACCTTGCAACGAAACGAATTTGAAGAAGCGTACATTCGTCCGATTATCTATCTCGGTCATGGAGCGATGGGGTTGGGTGCCAGAAATAATCCGGTTCGTGTCGCCATTGCTACATGGCAATGGGGCTCCTACCTCGGTGATGAAGGAATCCAAAATGGTATCCGGGTTGGCACCAGTTCTTACACCCGACACCACGTCAATGCAAACCTACAGCGCGCGAAGATCATTGGGCACTATGTAAACTCTATTTTGGCGCGCTATGAAGCCAATGACAACGGATACGACGAAGCCATTATGCTCGATCACAGTGGGTATGTAGCCGAAGGAACCGGAGAGAATCTCTTCGTCATTCGAGAAGGAAAAATTAAAACCCCACCGGTTGTGAACATCCTCGCGGGAATCACGCGAAAAACAGCCATCGAAATCCTTGAAAACGAAGGCTACTCTGTAAGCGAAATGCATTTTGGCCGTGATGCCATTTACGTTGCAGAAGAAGCTTTTATGACTGGAACCGCCGCTGAAATCACACCTGTACGAGAAATTGATCGTCTAGAAATCGGCAAAGGCGCGCCCGGACCCGTCACACGCCAGGTACAACAGATCTACATGGACGGCGTTCGGGGAAAAATCGATTGGATGCGTCCATTCATCACAACCTACTAATCCGAGAAAGTCGCACGCAGCATTTGGGCTTGACGCTCTATTTGCGACCAAGCGGTGCCCCCTCTCGAATTCCGTCTTTCTACGGCAGCTTCGGGCCGTAACCAGGAAATCACATCCGCTTCAAATAGATCGTGGTATTCTTTGTATTCTGCGAGAGAAAGTTGGTGCAAGCCGATACCCTCTTGCTCACAACGCTTCACAATCCGCCCCGTAATATGGTGAGCTTCCCGGAAAGGTAGACCCTTGGAAGATAAATAGTCGGCAATCTCTGTCGCCAAAAGGAGATCTCCTTCCAGAGGGGGAGGCTCTAGGATTTGCATAGAAGAAATACAACCCGTCATCACGCTTACCGATGCTGCAGCGGTGCGAACAGAGTCAAACAGAGCATTGCGATCTTCTTGCAAATCACGATTGTAAGCCATGGGAAGACCTTTCGTCAATGTCAATAGATTGGTTAAAGAGCCGTAAATCCGACCGGTTTTTCCGCGAATTAGCTCGGCTGCATCAGGATTACGTTTTTGGGGCATGATGGAAGAGCCCGTAGACCAATCGTCACTCAGTCGAACACGGGAAAACTCCTTGGTCGACCACAAAATGATCTCGGTAGAGAGACGAGAGAGATGACTGGCTAAGATCGAGAGAGCCGCGAGGCTCTCTTGCATATGATCTCGCGCACTCACCGCATCCATCGCATTTTCCATTACGCCATCAAAACCGAGAATATCTGCCGTTTTGTTGCGATCTATTGGATGTGGGGTACCAGCCATGGCAGCGGCTCCCAAAGGACTTTTGTTCACGCGACGTAGACAATCGCGCAGTCGTTCCGCATCTCTGGAGAAAGACCATGCATGCGCCAACAGTTGATGAGCAAACCAAATGGGCTGTCCTCTTTGAAGGTGGGTATAGCCAGGAACCAATACACGAGCATCTTGCACTGCGCGTTGTACCAAGACCAAAACGAGGCGCTTTACCGAACGCTCGAGAAGCGCCAACCGACGGCGAAGCCATAGACGTACATCCGTAGCAACCTGATCGTTACGGGAACGAGCCGTGTGGAGTTTTCCCGCGACGTCACCTATTTTTAGATGTAATCGCCCCTCCACAGCCATATGGATATCCTCATCTTCTACCCCCGGTACCCAGCCGTTACGAAGATCATCGGCCACCAAATCCAAACCGGACAGAATCAGCTGTAATTCTTCGGAAGAGAGAAGGCCAACCGACTGCAACATCTGCGCGTGAGCCTTAGAACCCGTGATATCCTCCTCCCACATTTGGAGATCAACTCCCAAAGACTCGCCGAAAGACTGCATCTCGACAGCGGGTCCTCCCTCAAAACGACCATCCCAAAGAGCCATATCAACCCCTATGAATTTTGGCGAAGGTTCGATAAGAAAGACCGTAGAGTCTCATAAAGCCTGTTGCGGCGGTTCTATCAAAGGTATCACCCTCGGAATATGTCGCTAGTCCTTCATCGTAGAGAGAATGAGGAGAGCGTCGTCCTGTAACGCGTGCCAAACCAGCAGATATACGAATTCGAACGTCTCCTGCTACGAATTTTTGCGACTCTTTCAAAAAGGCATCAAAGCAATTACGCAGTGGACCAAACCACAAGCCATTGTAGATCAAGTTGGAATAATCTTGTGAAATGCGTCGAGAATAGTTGAACGTTTCGCGATCCATTACAATCCTTTCAAGCTCGGTATGCGCCATATGGATCAACGTCGCCCCCGGTGCCTCATACACTTCTCGCGACTTAAGTCCGACGATTCTATTTTCCACCATGTCGATTCGGCCGATTCCATACGCACCGGCGATCTCGTTCAAAACTTTGATCAGCTGTACTCCGCCCATTTCCGTACCGTTAAAGGACACTGGAAGACCTTCCCTGAACCCCAAGATGATCTCGATCGAACCTGCGGGAGCGGTGGTTGGATCCTTGGTCATTCTCCAAGCATCGGGTGGTGGCTCGCACCACAAGTCTTCCATCTCTCCACACTCGATCGCACAGCCCCAAATATTTTCGTCAATCGAAAAGGGTTTTTCCTTGGTGATGGGTATGTCGATGTCGTGCTCGATCGCATAATCTATTTCGTCTTCTCGCGTAAGGAGATCCCATGTACGCAGCGGAGCAATTACATCTATTTGCGGTGCCAAGCACTGCGCGGCAACTTCAAACCGAACCTGATCGTTTCCTTTTGCGGTACAGCCATGGGCTATGGCATCAGCACCATGCTCCAAAGCAACCTCGACGAGTCTTTGCGCGAGCAGCGGTCTTCCCAGGGCCGTATGCAAAGGATACAGCCCTTCATACAAGGCCGAAGCACGAACGGATGGCCACACGAATTCTTCGACAAACCTCTCTTGTAAATCGTCGACAACCGCCTCGGCCGCTCCGGTTTGCAGTGCTTTCGCGCGAATGGCTGGTAGATCGTCACCTTGCCCTAAATCACCGGTATATGTGATGATGTCAGCTTTGTAGTGCTCCTTTAACCATGGAATCATAACGGAGGTGTCGAGCCCACCTGAGTATGCACATACAATCTTATTGTATTTTTTCATCTTTTTTCTCCATACAGGAATAATCGTTTTTCAAGGGAGCGTTCGAAACGTTACCTCTCCGTACCGAAACGGTGAGAGTTTGGAAGCACGAGCATAGTCCCGTATCGATTACGCAATGCGATCAGACGCAAACCCAAACCATCATTTACCGACTTCCAATCAAAATGACAAGTGAAAAAGCAGGAGAAAAAAGAAATCCCCCAGACCGGGGGACAAGGGAGATAATAAGGAGGGATGCTATGCCGTGCGGCGCTCACGTAAGATACGATCTATCTCAGGAAAAAGCTTGTAGTGAGTTACAACCTCACCAAATGTATTTTTCCATTGACGGACACGCTCACGACTGACGTTGAATTCGTCAGCAATGGCTTGCCCACTTTCGCCGGCGGCTAGTGCGGAGAGGAGTCGTTGGAAACGGGTTCTTCCATAGGATTTAATGAAATTTCGTGCAACCCGTTCTCTGCTTCTGGATACAGCAGCCATGGTAATCTCCAAAGTTAAAAGATGATGAATAAATCTGTAGATCGCATAAAATCTACATAATTGAATATTACACACTTCCATTGACATGTCAATCAGTTGTGAAACTTTTTTTGTTTCATATCGAATGAAACCACTGCGAACCGCGGTATACAACCCTCTTAGATCCAATTTATTTTTTTTTCACCACCAAAAAACATTTAAAATTTATGTAATTTGAAGATTCTTTACCAAAAGATTCATCTTAATTCTAAAGATATAAATCGCGAGTGTGTTATACATCCTCCCAAAAAGGTGTATTATGTCATTGCGGAAAACCAAAATTGTAGCAACGATCGGCCCTAAGACCGAAAGTCTTGAAAGTCTCGTCTCTATCCTCGAAGCGGGTGTAGATATCTGTCGCGTCAATTGTTCGCACTGCACTCCCACAAAGATCCGAAGACTCATCTCCAATATTCGAAGAGCTGGCTCGATGCTGGGTCGATCCGTTGGGATCCTACTCGATCTTCAAGGCCCCAAGATTCGAACCGGTACCATCGAGCCCCCTATCGACCTCAACAAAGACGATATACTGACCGTGGTGATGTCGAAGGAATACGAAGCCGAAGGTTTTCGCGTCGGAACAACATGGCCGACAATGGCCGAGGATGTAGAAATTGGAGATCCGGTTCTCTTTGCCGATGGTGCGCTAAGCGGAACCGTTGTAGGCATTCGCTACCCTGACCATCAACCAGCAGAAGTCGATATTAAAATGACCGTGGGGGGTGAACTCAAGTCACGAAAAGGAATCAATCTCCCCGACTCCGATATCAAAGCGCCCGCACTCACCCCAAAGGATGAGCAAGATCTCATCGTTGGTGTACAAGCTGGCGTCGATTACGTCGCTCTCTCCTTTGTCCGACATGCACAAGATATGCTTCTTCTTCGCAAACGCCTCAAAGATTTGGGTAAGGAAGACCTACCCACAATTGCTAAAATTGAAAAACCACAAGGTGTTGCCAATATCGTTGAAATTTTAGAGAATTCCTCTGGAATCATGGTCGCCAGGGGTGATTTGGGCGTAGAAATACCGATCGCACAAGTTCCTGTCGTACAGAAAAGCCTCATTCGTGAAGCCAACCGATATGGAAAACTGGTCATCACCGCAACTCAAATGTTGGAAAGCATGACGTATAACCCTTTCCCAACTCGCGCAGAGGTAACCGATGTCGCCAACGCAATCTTAGACGGTACCGATGCCGTTATGCTTTCTGGAGAGACTTCTGTCGGGGAATACCCTATCAAGACCATCGAAACCATGTCGGCAATCGCGATTCAAACGGAAAACAGTAGCCATGATCACTACCTCGCGATAGAACAAATACTCCCGCTGCAAGGCAAATACAAAAGCGTAATTCGAGCGGCCTGTTATGCAGCACAAGAAGCCACCCGTCCCCTTGTCGTTTTTACTTGGTCGGGAAAAACGGCCATCTTAGCCGCCAAAACGAGACCGCCAAAACCGATCTTTGCTATATCACCGAATCAAACCGTTGTGGACCAAATGCGTCTCGTTTGGGGTGTTCATGCCATCAAGGTTCCACAGATCGAATCCACCGAAGAATTGATCATCGAAACAGAGATCGCACTGATGGAACAGGGCTTACTCAAAAAGGGAGATGAAGTTGTGATATTAGGCGGTAACGCACCACTCCGAGGCGCCTCAAACCTCATGAAGATTGAGATCATTAATGGTAAATACAACTAAGGCCTTCTCGATTCAAAATCCGCTTGCAAATGGTAAGTTCATTCTTACTGCCGAACATGCCAGCAATTACATTCCCATAGGACATCAGCCCTCAGAAACATCCATTTTGCGAAGCCACTGGGCATGGGATATCGGAATCGCTCCCCTGACGGAACAGTTGTCGAAGCGCTGCCAAAGTACTGCCATCACCGCCTGCTTTAGTCGTCTCTTCTGCGACGCCAATCGTCATCCAAGACACGAAACTCTGATCAAGAAAGCAATCGAGGGAACTCCTCTTTCGTTCAATCAACACATCTCTTCAGAGGAGAGAAAGCGGCGAATCCAGGAATACCACGTACCTTATCACGAAGCAATTTCGAAAAGTGTAGAGCGCAGAAAAGCCTGTTCTGCACCCTTCTTGCTTCTTTCCTTACACTCATTTACACCCGTTTGGAATCACCGCGTACGCAGTATGGATATCGGTGTTCTTTTTGATCAGCACGAAGATTTGGCTCAACAAATGTCTTCTCGATTGCAAGAGCATTTTTTTGTTCGCCTCAACGAACCATACTCTGGAAAAAATGGCCTCATCTATTCTGCGGATCGGCACGGGCGTACGCACGACATTCCATATTTAGAACTCGAAATCAATCAAACCCTCCTCTCTTCGGATGAAAGGATTGAACTTCTGGCACAAACTCTTGTACCGATCCTCCAAGATTTTTCTCTTTGAAATGCAAATTTGAAGTCATACCTTTGTGCTTCTTTTCGATTCCTCACAAATCTTTGCTACATAATTGATTGTTGAGACTAGGATGAGTTGGAAAATTTTAAAAGAGAAATCCGATCCCTTCTTTATATCCAGTAAAGAAGAATTGATAAGAGAGGCCTATATCGGAACCATCTCTCCTGTGGATCTCGTCCTAGAGCCTCAAACCCAAGACTGGTGTTATGCCTATGAAATCGAGGGACTTCAATTCCAAGACCTGGATCATCGCCGCCATCCCAAGTCAGCAAGAAAGAAATACCACTTCGTTTTGCCGCTGCTGCTATTCTTGCTCAGTCTACCCATGCTCGGTGCTGCTTGGAACTATTACCAACGTACCCCCGCAAAAGAGGAACTCCATTTCTTTACAAATTTAGAGGAGAACCAAGGGATTATCAGTCGTCGTTCTGCACCGATTCGTGAAGATCCATCCGCTTCCCCGATGCCATCTACCCTCGCCCAAAATGAAACGGTACTGTTGGAGAAGAAATATAAAGATCAATATTTAATTCGACACCCATCCTTACCCACAGCAATGTGGATCGATGAAGAGCACATCATTCCTCTCTATCTTTTCACCAACCCAAAACACAAGGAAGAATGGTCTTTGTTCTTCGATACGCATACGCGTATACAGGTGCACAATCTATCTTGGTCAAATCCACCGAAATACAAACCACTGACGGCATTTTATCTCCAGCTACAAAATACGTCTCCTCGGTTCGTGCATCACATCGAATTGGCTATCACACTTCAAAATCCCAGTACGCAAATGAAAAAAACAACAACCATTTCGATCATGGGTAACATTGAACCGGCGAATTCCGTGTCGATTGGTACGCTTTGGGATCCCAAAACCCAAGAATTAGAGTACGTCACCGAGTCCCACTACAAAGAAATGAACGAGAGGAATCAGATCGGAGATCGGCAGTGGAGTCCTTCCATTAATCTCGATGTCCAGGCGGATTTTTCAGAAATTATCGTTCAAGCGGTCTTTGCCGAAATACAGAATTAGCTCTAAAACGATGCTTCAAACCAAAGCCCGGTGTTCATACTCTCGTATGGATACCCCCAACCATCCGGATACTGATCGCAGTAATACTCCGGAGGCCCACACCATCCCGCAGCCAGTCCCAAGTCAATGCTGTCAATACTGAGATTCATGTCGGAGATATTCCAACTCAAAACCACGAGATTTGTCCCCTCAAATTCAACATCCAAAGTCCCGAGTTGCGTAAACCCTTCGCCTCCTCTGTAACCTTGCATCGTACCGACACCGGACTGGAGTACCCAACGGTAGAAACTGTACTCCGCTCCGACCGAGGAACCCCAAATCTCTAAAAATGCGATTCCGGCATTGATCGGCTCCACAGACTCGACCCGTAACTCGAAGCGATCGCCAACGACTCGATAGTCCACCGCGTAAATATCGAGAGAACTCGGATCTAGAATATCTCCAACCCCGTCTGGAATCGGGGAAAGGGAAAACCAGGGTGGTTCTCCCAAAACAAGCTCAACCTGATCTGTGTACGTCGCTTCAGAATCGGTCATTGACAAGACCAATTCCACACTGTCTCCCAGCGAGCCACCGTCAACCGTAATTGAAAAGTCGTCATCGCTCTTGACGCTCCCCGCGTTCACAAACCCAAAGGAAGGAGAATCATTCACAACCGATGCGGATACAGTAGAGTTCGATCCCACTGAAAGCTCGGCCGATACAGGGCCAAAAGCGTTTAAACCTCCAACATTGCTGATCGTTATCTCCAATTCAGAGGTTTCATCCGGTGAAAGCAGACCATCATCGTCTTCGACCGTCACGCCAATAATTTGCATGACCGGATAGGGAATCTCGATGGAAAAAGGAAGAGTCCAACTCTCTACGTCGTCTCGCAACACCGCTTCGAACTGAAGAGGTAAAGAAGAGGTATGCGACGCATCTATTCGAATGGATGGCCCGTATAAGGTTTTGTACTCATAGTAATTCCATGTGTCGCTATCCAAAACAATGCCTTCTGCATTGGATACGATCGCGCCCGCTGAAAGCGAATAGATATCCGCGACAACCGGTCCTTCTGAAGCGTTTCCCTGATTCAGAAAGGACAACTGAATCGCCACATCTTCTCCGGGAGACGCAGCACTGGGGGAAACAGAATACAAGGATGGGGCTGGTGGAGGAGGAATGAAGTACGACGATTCGAATCCGGGAAAGAGAATCTCAAAGCCAGAAGAAATGGGTGTGGAATACACCTCATTTCCATAGCGAATGGAGAAATCGTATAGCTCTACTTGCTGATCGCTGGAAATATCGACAAACCATCTGTTGTCGCCTGCCGCAGGAGGTAAATATGCGTACAAATCCGTAATATCGAATTCTATTTGCTGCATTTCTCCTTCGACTACGCCCAAGAACATCGCCCCCGTCCAAGATGGATTTTCGGGATCTCCGACCCCCAATTGGGCCTCGACAAAGGATGGTATAGCAGAGCTCAAGGTCAGAACGGCGGTCGAGGGATATCCGATTAATAAAGAATCTTCTCTCTGCCACGTCTCTACGCCATCGGTCACAGAGAGCTCTATCGGCAAGTAGCGATTGGGGGCCAAATCGTCATCCAAGAGAATCTCGATGTCCATCTCCATCGCGCCCATCGCGTCCAAAGGACCCAACGCTTGGGCTCCCGACCCCATACTGGCTCCTCCATCCGGAAATGCAATCTCTAAAAACAGATTGTTCGCGGGCGCGTTGGTTTTGTTTTCAATCGTTACCGAGAGCGGATACGGTGTTCCGGGTACCGCTGGATCGACCAATGCTTCTACCCCTATTTCTATGTCGGGTGCAATGGTGCGGACGCTAACGTCATCGATGAACCATTCATCCGCCAAACTTCCTTGCCAACGCCAACCCAAATAGACCAACGGCTCCCCCGCCCACTGCGAGACATCGACATATCGATATCGTCTCCATTCGGAATCCGTCGGTAGCTCCAACGTCGTCACCTCTACATAGTCCCCGGACTCGGGTAGCCTTTCTCCGGTAGAGATATACAAACCGTGGGAGGATTCCTCGGTTGGACCTCGCACACTCTCCCACCATCCAACCATCACACCATCTTGCCCAGAAAAGTCCAATGGTGGTGAAATCAACCAATCGCTCAGCGGATCTATGCCGGGACTTCCAGGGGAGTGATAGGCAGAATTATCTCCGGACTGAGAGGAACCGGAGGAGAGGAAAAAAGCAAAGCTGGATCGACCATCGGTAGGGGTCCACCAGTCCTGGGTGAGCAGATCCGTCCCATTCTCAAAGTCTTCGTGGAAGGGCAGAGGGTTCGAGCGAGGAAGGATCGATACATGAAGTGGCTCCTCGGGCCCGCGCTCTGGATACAAGCTATAAGCGGGAGTGCTCGCATCATCTGTCGCCTTGACGTAGAACTCAATACCAGGAGAAAGAATCTCGGGAAGATCCGTCGTAAGCGTTCGTGCAGTATCGGTCGTGCTCTGCTCAAGAGCAGAGACCTCTTCCCAGTATAGGGTGCCCTCTTTACGATAGTACACCGAGACAGAAGACAGGCCGTCCTCATCCGCGAGCGATATAGAAAGAGAGAAGGGATCACCCTCTACAATACGCCCTTGTGCAAATGTCACCGATATTTCAGGTCCCTCATTGAAGGGTACACCCTCTTCAACCTCTTCTGTTTTTGAAGTACATGCAAAAAAAATAGATAAAAAAAGCATCAATAGTATCTCTCTAAACACTCTGGAGCAAGGTCTTCGAACGGCTCCGGATTTCCTGGCAGCGATGGGCGCTGATCATCTAAGTATAGCCAGCAATAGGTAATACACTGCTTAGTGCTGAGGCCATTTTCATCGCTCAAGTCGTAACATTCAAAACCACTGGGACAATCGGATTTGGTTTCACAGGTCACACCGCAAAACTCTCTTTGCAAACCAAAATTGATGCAAACATTCCCGTTTCCGCCACAGTCGGAATCCGATTCACACTCTCGGCAAAAGTATCCCCCCGCCGGCGTACACTCTCCGGTGATGGAGTTGCAGTACTCTTGAAAGGCACAATCCACATGGGAATCTGTACACCCTTCTGGTTCACATGTAGCCGTCTCGATATTACAGACATCTCCGGGATAGCAATCCTTGTCGGATGCACACCCGTCTTCACAAGACCCTCTGTTACAAAACTGCTCCATATCGCATTGCGAGCTGTTGGCACAGTTATTGGTTACGCATACACCTTGGACGCAATACGCACCAAAACCACACTCTACTTCTTCAGAGCATTCGGTCTCTGCTGTTCCACAAGCCAAAAACAAACTAAAAACAAAGGACATGGCCTACTCCGCACTCTCGCTCGAGCTTTCGCTCGCGCCCTGGTTCACAATCGTACCTTCTGCCAGAACCCGATACTCTGCGACAATATAGGTCTCAGAAGCGGGTAGGGTATCTATATAAAATTCGATGGTATTTTTCTCCGCGTTGTATGTGTAATCGCCAGTGTGGTCACCGTTATCTTGAACCAGCTCTTCAATGTCCTCTGCTAATTCACTTGGCTCAGAGTAAGACTTTACGATGAGGGAAGTGGGATCTGCCGGTGAAGAAAGCTCAAAATCCAATTGTAGACCACTGGCTGTCAAGCCCAACTCTTGCGCGATGCTCGAAAAATCATCACAGATGCTTTCCAAAGCCCCTTCGGTTTGATAGGCCAATTCAATGTATCGAGGCCCATAGTAACCCAACCCGTTCGAAGAGGAACAGGATTCGGCGCCATCGTACGGTGGCCTATCCTTCCCCACGACCGCGCTGATGTGCATGCGACTGTGATTTCGATACGCGTCGTCTCCTTTGAGATCGGTAAAGAACCGAAGGTAATCATGGGTACTCATGGGAGAGAGATCGTCTTCGTCGGAAACGAATATCAGTGAAAGATTGGCCTCTTCTCGAAGGAATCCATTGTTTTCTTGTGAAATTAACGGCTCAGAGAGCGCGTGCTGTGCAGCCGACAATCCCATCTCAATGCCGGATCCCGAGATTCCAACCATGACCATCTCTTCAAAGATCTCCTCCGCATCTTCCATAGAAGAATTCAAAATCCGCACATTATTGTTTAGGGTGAGTCCATCTTCGAATACAACATCGGCCGAAATCCCACCATTGTCGGTTTCCGATCGGCCAACCACGATGGTCGCAAAGGGATCTACCAATGTTCCTTCTGGAAAGACCGCATAGTTCTTGCCGTTGTCCCGTAAGGCAAATCCGGAAAGATCGAGCGTGTACCCACTCAGATTCTTCATTTCGAGCCACTCGCCAGTGCGATCAGATACTTGAGACGGATCGAGCATGATCTCGGTGAAAATAATGTCTCCGACCCGTGGCTCAATTGGATCCGCATCCTCGACCACTTCCTCTTCCGGCTCGACTGAAGAACCGTCACAAGAATGGTTTAACTGCCCGGGCGAGCCGAGATCTCCGTCTCCAAACGTCTCGGTTGCCAAGCACCAATTCCCTTTTATGGTATTCGACGTGGCGGAGTATGCGTCAGCAGAGAGTTGCATTGCCACTCCTTCTTCGTATGACCAAGAATGATCCCATTGTACTTCGTTGATGCGTCGTCCATCTGCCGACTCCAACGTAACCTCGTCGTCTCCTCCGAGCAGAAGTCCGGGCTGCTCTGCATAATAGGTATCCGTTGTCGTTACACCGATTTGCCAGTCCACGTCGGCCCCAGCAAAGGCCGAGATGAACGATTCAAAATTGGTTGCTAAAGACTCTTGTTCCTCGTACATCGAACAGGAATCATCCAAAACAAGCAAGATGTCCACGGTATTTCTACGCACCTGCTGAAACACATCCTTTTGAATTTTGCTCGTGTAGGTGTATTCCGAACAAGCGGTTCCGAAGAAGGTGACAATTATAGGTATACGCTTCATACTAGTCTCCATAAATATTGGCATTTGGGCCTGGGTTGAGGCCTTCTACTGCATGCAGCATGAGTTGATTTGCCTGGGTCGTATTTTGACTGCGCCAATGAAAAGAAGAAAATACAACGCGGCCACGCTCCGCTGTGAAACCTACCAAAAGAGGAACGTCTTCCAATACACCGTACCCCTCTCCGTCGGAGATTCTATACTCTATATCTCCGCGCAAGTAGACGTCTACGTCATCCGAGACGGATTGCATCGCCGTCCAATAGGAGAAATCAAAGCCCAGGGTAATATTGTCCGCCTGTAATTCTTGCTCTAATTCCTCGTCTACAATACTCGCATCGACGCTCTCCGACGTACCAACCTGTGCGCTGTCCCAGCACGGTGGAGAACTACACTCATTTTCATTGACAAAGTTAATCTTGTCCGGCCAAGCAGCCTCCACAAGATCTCCCGCCCAATCGGACAACACCAAGGTTCGACCGTTATTCACGAACTCTTGGACGTTCTGTACGACGATTTCGTTCGACACCAATGTGTTGTCGTCCGCTACACCGTTATACACATATTCGCCCAATCCCCTCACCCCTGAATTGATGAAAATAGCATCAAAATCCAACATAATGCTTCGATCGCTCTCCGAACGATCCGTGAGAAGTCCTTCAACCTTCAATACGTTGACCGTCGGATCGATTTCCGGATCGTAGACGGCATTCGAGATGAATCCTTCGTATTCGATGGCACCGATATCCAAGCGCACCAACACATCGTTTATGTTGTCAAAATCACCGTTGACGACCGCGATGTCATCGAAGGAGAAGGCTTTGAACTCTTGATCGTTTGAACATGCCCACAAACTAGCCGCTGTAAGATATAATCGCACGACTACTCCAAATTAAAGGATGTTGCGAGTATAAATTGAGACGAAGATTGGTTGTCCTGAATCAACGATTCCGGTAAACCAAAATACGGTCCTTCAATGTAGCTAAAAGCACGAAAAGAAACGGGGCCGGCCTGTAGTTGGGACATTTCAGAGGATAGAAATCCGTGCATGCCATCGTCCCAAGGGAAGGTTCCGGCAAAACCGGCATTTCCATTCACTTCGAGCAAACCATCCATAAACACACCGAATATAGCGTCTGGATAGGTCATCGCGGGGGTCCATGTGAAATCAAAGTCTTCACTGCGATCGTGTGTTAAGCCACACAGATCCGGTGTTAGCCAATCCCAATGCGCGGGTACCGTCGGTTGGACTCCTTCTAACAGATATTCCCCCAGTCCCCCTTCTTCTCCTTGTGTATGTAAATCGTACATTTGCCCGCCGACATAATCGGCCAACGTGAGATTATTATTCGTGTAATAAACCGTTCCGGAAGCGCTGTCGTAGGTTTTTTCCAAAGTCACGATGTTGGCATCTGACTCAAACCATACATAGTCTCCAGCTCCCAACGTTGTGGGAAACGGACAATCTTCGGCATCACCACCTTCGCCGGGAGGATACTCGAAAACACCATTGTTGTCATATGGAGAGGGAGAAGGAGGAGGCTGACCGGCTCCTCCACCACCACACGGAGGATCCAATGGAATGTAGAAGAGAGCCGAAGCATTCACTCTTTCGACCACTTCACAGGTGCTTTGATCTAGAACGCGTTGAACCGAGAAATCCAACGAAATCGCAACACGGGATAAATCCCAGTCCCCGCCGATAACTTCAAAGGCGTCGGGAACGCGCACACTGTCTTCGATGGTTTCAATCACAACGTCGCGATTTCCAAGCGCAGCCGCATTGGAAAGCGTCATACGACCGTAGAGATTTTCGGCGTCCAAAACCGTCATGTCGTTCACGACGATATCCGGGTTTTCTCCGAAGCGATCAAAAAACACGATTCGGGGATTTGATGACAAAAAGTCCGTTCCCCGAGCCCGTATGGTAAACTCTACCATTCTGCCTTGTTCTGCAACAACGGGCTCAAATTCCGCCGCCAAGCCGACGCGATCTATTTTGAATCCATCGTAGAGAACCGCGTAATTTCCAGAACCGGAATCGACCGTTACATTTCTCCATCCCGGAGATGCATCCGGATCGATGGAAATGGTCGCTTCTGCGAGCGTCGGTGATAAAACGGAAAACTCCAATACTTCTACACCGTCTCCGAAATTCGGCCACGTGAGACCGGACTGCCAATCCGTATTTGAGCCGAGAAGTCCAATATCGACCAATTCACCCATTTTTGCGTTGGAAGGCTCCAAAATAAAGCTTTCGGACACAACTTCAAAACTGTCCGAGAGTGTGTAATCTCGCCCGTCAGAGGTAACGATCACATCGCGAGCCCCCAATGTTGCACCTGGCTCGATCATGATCTGAGCGCGCGCGTGCCAACCGTCGTCTACGGTGACAGAACCGATGAGGATACCTTCTCCAAAATCAACGGTTGTATCCGAAAAAGAAAAGGTAGACCGATTGGCTTCCAAATCGATCTCCACCTCTTTTCCCAGCCCGCCCGCCGGAGGATACAAGGAGAGTCTTCCTTCTACAAAGGCCTCCTCTTCACCTTGGGTTTTGTCCCCCGTGCACGCCAACATCGCAAATGTTGTAAACCAAAACATAACTTCCTCCCTCCCTTCTATTGTAACATATCGACAAACAGGATAGATTCCCCCTTGTAGATCTCACGTGGGTATCTTGTCTTTTTTATATCCATGTTTACACTATGTTGTTAGAAAACAAAGCACTCATTGTAAGTCTTGAGAATATCTTTACATTTTTCTAACCCCTATATCTCATTTCATTCACCTATACGGAGTCATTAAAAATGAAAGCACCTATTATCGCACTCAGCGTTCTTCTCGGTGGTTGTGCAGCCGCAGATCGCGTTCAAGAGCTAGAAGAAAAAGTTGTCAACCTCGAAAAAGAAGTTGAAGAACTGAAAAAGAACCCACCCGCAGCCGCCAGTGGCAAAGCCAGCGCCAAAGATACCGCAAAGGAAAAAGAAGCCGCTGCTATTTACCGCGAAGTCCAAAAAGCACTCAAGGCAGGCGAAATTGACCAGGCCAAAGCAAAGATTGCGGAAATGGAGAAAAAATACAGCGACACCCGTCTTTGGAGAAGAGCGCAAAGAACCCAAGCGGAACTGAATATCATTGGAAAAGAATCTCCGAAAGCACTGGAAAATATTGAGTGGTACCAAGGAGATGGCGAAAGCACAGACCTATCTTCCGGAACAACCCTTGTCGTATTTTGGGAAGTTTGGTGTCCACACTGCAAACGAGAAGTTCCCGCTTTGGAGAAGCGCTATCAAGAACTCAAAGGCAAAGGCCTCAAGGTAGCGGCTCTCACAAAGCTGTCTCGCAATACCGAGCCCCAAAAAGTCAAAGACTTTATGGCTGAGAACAAGGTGACCTATCCCGTCGGAAAAGAAGATGGGAAATTGAGCGCAACCTTCGCCGTAAGCGGTATTCCCGCAGCTGCCGTCGTAAAAGATGGAAAGATTGTTTGGAGAGGACACCCTTCCGGTCTGAGCGACGAAAAACTACAAGGCTGGCTCTAAACATCTGCCTTCATGTATCAAAATGCCCACATCGGGCATTTTTTTTTTAGTCTATGCCGTATAACAGACGACAAGACCGAGAATATGTTTCCCACTCTGGCCAGGCCGTAGAATGGTTCTCTTCGGATAGATCTTTCTGAATTTTCGATATACGCAAAGGAATAATTTTCATTTCGGAGAACCAAACGGGGAGTACATCACACAATTTTTGAAAACTTCTTCGTTCTGAAGAAGCATCGTACCCCGGCAGGGAAGAAAAATCGCTTACGCCTTCAACAATGCGAATACAAACCCCTTCTCCATGTAAGTCGATGACACCAATTCTTTCTTCTCTGCTTTTCACCCGAACACTTTGTCTCTTCTTCTGCCCCAGTCTCCCAGAAACTCTCTGGGTCGTATGCCGAAAAAAAACCTCTTCCACCATCCCCAAGACAGCGATCTTAGGTATAAAAATGAGTTGCTCTACAACCGGATATTCTCGCTTGTCCAACCAAAGCGGCTGATCGCAGATCAAAAACGCTTTGCCCTTAAATCCCAAGCAACTCTGTGCGCTGGGCTGCTGCAGTACAAGAGCCTTAGAAATCATTGCGGAACGCAAACCAAAAAAAGCGCGGTATCTTCGCAATTTATCTTCCAAATCTGCTTTTTTATCTGCCCAAAGGGCAAACGAGGGATGGGCTCGACTCGCCAAAGAACGTGCTCGCATTCGTGGTACGGAGAGAATGTCCGATAAAGACGAGCCTTTGTCTACATCTCCCAACCCCTCCATAAAAAGGGCGACATATTTATTCCCCCACGAAATATCGACGTCTCGACCCAAATTTCGCTTAAATTGAAGCGCTCGCTGCGCCAAACGGTTCAGCAGTATTTTTTTTTGCTCTCGGTTCTCCGCTTGGATTAAATGTTGGTAAATCACCTGCAATTCCTCAAAATCTTCCTCTTGCTCTACAAGGGAAATTGCACCTTCATCGAGCATGGGTAGAGGACTTTCTGTCTCCAAAGGGACGGTTTCAATCTCGAGGTGCGGTAGTTCCTCTTCTTCTTTCGACATTGCGGAGAGCAAGGACTGTGGTGCTTTCTTTCCGGTCAAAACCTCCTGCATCAAGCGATCGAGTTCGGGATCCAACACAGTGGAGCAGTAAAGACACGAACGTGCCCCCGGCGTGTTCTTTTTTCCACACGATGGGCACTTCATGTTTTGTTTCGAAAGAGGATCGGAATCGGGTACCGATTCCAACGACCCGAGGCTTGTTTTTCATGTACATCGATGCGACCAAAGGGTGTTGGCATATTGCGTACAGAGACAATTGCACAACCGATTTGAATGGTGTGATTTTGAATGAGTATGTGATCCAAAACCATCAACAAGAATAACGCAGCCGATAGCGCATCGTCCCCCGCACCCAAAGCACCGCGTTCTCGATGCAATACCGATGGAAGCGCCCCCGTGGAAGAAGCCATCTTAGCCAATACTTTTGCGCCGTTAAATTTGGGGTTTTCTCGTTGTCGAATCGCAAGCAAAATTGCAGTCGCACCAACATGCGCACCACCGTGTAGAAGAACGCCACCCAAATGCTCTCTTTTCGATACAAAATCGACGGTTTTCCGAAGATCCGGGTGTTCGAGTGGAACCAAGCCCAGCCAGCCTGCTGCCAGCAAGGCCGCAGAAGAGCCGTCCGGAGCACGATCGGGAGTACAAGACCAAGGAGATTCACCTAAAAACTGTAGAAGTCCTTCTTTGGCTCTCGCACCCGCCAAACCCCAGCGATGTCGATCCTCATCACTTTGTCCCAAAGCGCGCACACCGTTGAGTAAAGCAGCAATACGCCAAATTTCAGACCAGCGCAACGATCCTTCTCGACCAAATATATCGTGACCGCTCGCTTGTATATCCCCCCGAGAAAGAGAATCCAAGACCTCTCTTAACTCTGTTTCATGTGCTTTGCGCCAAGAGTGCTCTTGAGACCAAAGCAAGAATTCTGTCGCTGCCCAAGCCAAAAAGGATGCAAATTCTGGATCTTTTCGTCTGGTCTTGAGCCAAAAGCCCAGTCGTTCTCCTGCCACTTGAATAAATCCCAAACGGGTGAGTGCAACGACGCCCAAGCAGCGAGAAATACTGAGTTCCCCCTTGTCGATTAAGACGCGATACCTCGTTTGCTCGAGCAACCACTGCTCATCTCCGATGTCGATGTAGGAACCCGCATTTAAAAGACCCTTACGATCTGCAACTGCACCTCTCCACAAAGAGGTCTCGTTCAGCCTCCGCAATGGTGCAATCCGCTTGTAGGGCAACAGCATAAATTGAGAGAACTGGTGTCCTGGGGACAGCTCTACCCGAAAGATCTCGGCCGCAGAAGCTTGTCCCGCAGAACAGTGAATATCCACAGCATCCACTCTCTCTCTCGCCTCCCCACTTTCGAACAGGGACCACAAACTCTCTCTTTTCCAAGTGGAGGAAACCATACTGTTCCCCGAGGAAGATAGGCTCAATACAGGACGCCCATCCGCAAACCAGTTACCTTTTTTGTCCCGAGAGAGATTAAATATCGGATGTGCACCGTTGCGATCCATGGCGGCGATAATCAAAGCCAAATCTACTTGTATTGATTTTTTGGCGTGAATTCTGGAAACCATCGCCCAGGCGATTTCCCCTTCAAAGATGGTTGGCCAATGAAAAATCTCGATGGTAAAATCAGAATGTTGTGCCGTGGTAATAATCGAGTGCCCGTCATCGCTCCGTTTTTGCTGGGTTTGTAAGGATGGTGTAGAAGCAGAAGGAAGCTTACCCAAAAAGTATGGGGTTCCATCTACCCGAAACCAAGTGGTAATCATGGGACGCTCCAAAACGCCAATCCACCCCCATGCATCGACTCTCGCCTCTCCCACCAGGTCGACCAAACCCAAGACCACTGCGTCTCGCGCAGAAACGGGCAGGTGCGCTCCGATTTGTGGGAGGTATGCTGGATGCTCAACATCCAATTCTTTAGCGATAGATGCCGGCCACGGCATATCACCTCTTCGGGCAATCACTTTATGGGTCAACAAACCGCGCGTAACGTGAACGGCATCGGCAAAGTCTTGGCGCTGACCAGAGCCAAGCATGGCCGCCAGAGCACGTGCAGAAGCAGCCGCTTCTTGCACCTCCGACTTGGAGCGGAGAAGGGAGAGAATCTTTTTTCTTATTCGTCTCGCCAACGTCGACTCCTCTCTACCTCTTCTTTGTATGCTTCGATCTCTTCTTGTTTTTTTGCTTCGTCCCAATTGAGAAGAGCCGCCATTTCTTCTGCGACACGATCCAAACAATTCAGCCCCTGCTCAGTCTCTCGGAAGAATACTTGTGTCCTTCGTATTAAAACATCGCGAATCGTCTTTGCGAGCTCTTTCTCTACCGCATATTTGACCTGCGCCATAATTTCGGGTCGCTCGGGGTTCAACCGCTCTTGCAGTGATGCATCTCGCTTGGCCATTTCACCGACATCTTTACCGCGCACACCATAGGTTTCGGCGAGTAACTGAATGGTGTCTGATTTCAAAACCTCTCCCGCATCTGTTTGAATTTGATGCATAATATCCGCTAAACCGTTCTCTGGCCAACCGATCGCACCGGGTAGTGCCTCTTGCGCAGTATTGGCGTTTCGAATGTTACCAGGCAAACGGTCAATCGCACGGAGATACTCTATCGCCTTATCGACGACTTCCGCTCCCATCTTTCGATACGTCGTCAGCTTTCCGCCCGCGCTTGTGATTAACCCGTCAGACTCAATTTTTAAAACATGCTCACGCGAAACCGCAGATTCGTCATCGCTATTTTCGTCTGCGACCCAGGGTCGAACACCTGCCCAAGTCGATATCACATCCCCCTCTTCCAAATGTGCAGTGGGGAAATAGTGGTTGCTGACGTTGATTAAGTAGCGAACATCTTCGCCAGAAGCGGCGACGTCACCCGGATCAGATTGATAATCGGTATCCGTTGTTCCAATGTAGGTTCGATCTCCCCACGGAATCGCAAACAATACGCGACCGTCCTCGGGATGAAAACAAACAATTGCATTGTTGAGAGAAAGTTTTTCCGTCGGAACCACGATGTGAATGCCCTTTGTTGGTCGCAAACGCTTTTTGATCTCTTCCCCCTTCAATCCGCGAAGACGATCAGACCACGGCCCTGTCGCATTCACCACAGCACGCGCGCGAATTTCTTTCTCTTCCCCGGTGAAGCGATCCAAAACACGAACGCCGGCAATCCGATTTTGTTCGTTTTTCACAAAGCCCAAAACCTTGACATACGTCGCGACGGTTGCACCGTGTGCAACGGCATCCAAAGCAGATTCAAGGGTCAAACGCGCATCGTCCGTGGCACAGTCGTAATATTGAGGTGCCCCTTTCAAATCTTCTTGGCGCAACGAGGGCTCTTGTTTTTTTAATTTTTTCTTGGAAAGGCTTTTGTGCATTTTGGGAGATCGAAAAAGAGACAATCCATCGTACAACCACATTCCTATATTGATTTCGAGAAGGCTTCGACGAGAATCGCTAAAGACCGGGAAGAGAAAGCCCTGTGCACGAACGAGATGGGGTGCAATTTTCATTAGAATCCGACGCTCGGACACCGACTCAAAAACCAAGGCAAACTCTGCGTGTTCCAGGTAACGGAGTCCTCCATGCACGAGTTTTGACGAACGAGAGCTCGTACCAAAAGCGAGATCGTTCATATCGACCATCAACGTTTTCAAACCTCTCATCGCGGCATCTCTGGCAGCACCAGCCCCGGTAATTCCACCGCCAATAATCAAAACGTCGTACTCTTGCTCTGACAAACCTTTTCTATCTTCCTGCATCATTCCGTGTTCTCCTGATTTATGATTCTTTTTACACGAATCAATAGCAGACTCAAAGTCACGGATCATATTTGTTACAATAGTAAAGAAAAAAATAGGAGAAAAGCATGCTTCCCACCGAAATTCAAATTTTAAATCCAAGCCTGTCGACAGATCAGAGAACCCTAACCTTGCTGCTCGATCACGGTCACGTCAACGAGATGGGCTCGGAGCAGTTGAAAGCATGGGAATATTTAAGCCAATTCCTGCAAAAAGGAGAAATCCGTACTCTGATCACAACATCGCAAAAAAAGAGCAAACGGGGTAAATCCATCTTCATCGCCGGCGCCAATGTAAAAGAGCGCGCTGGTTGGCATGAGGATCAAGTTTGCGCGCACGTTCGTTGGCAAAGACGTATACTGAAATCACTTCGTTCTTGTCCGGTTTTTCACATTTGTATCGTCGATGGAATGGCATTGGGATGGGGTTTGGAGTTTCTGCTAACCGCAGATTATCGCCTTACGACCCCTTTATCTAACTTTGGACTTCCCGAGACCAGTCTCGGAATTATCCCAGGCGCCGGTGGTACTTCCGATCTGTGGCAAGAGGTCGGTATTGCCCACGCACTCCGTTTGGGAATGACAGGAGAAAGAATCGATGCGACGGAAGCGATTCGTATCGGACTGTGTCAGGAAATTTTTTCCGAATGGTCTCTGGCAATGGAGCGCGCACAAAGACTTGCGCGGGCGGTCTCGAAGAATTCTCCCACCGCCGTCTCCTCTTTTAAATCTGCGCTGCTCGGATCCATTGGTTCTGAAATATCGCATCGAGAATCATTGGAAACCCTCGCGTATGAGCATTGTGTCCATACAGGAGAAGCCGCAATCGGTCGCGCGCACTTCGGCTCAAAGGAGCCCACCCCGTGGGGAACACTTCATATTTTCGAATCTGATTCGACATAAAACCCCACTTTGATTCAAAAAATTTGGTAATCCTTTTGCAAGTAGTATGTAAACGCACTTGCCGACTGTCCAAATGTAATTACAAACTCAAGGGCGACGAAAAATGAAAATTCTATCCATATCCAAAGCACATCCTGAGAATTACTACACACAAGAAGTTCTTCTCAGCGAGTTTAAAAAAGTTTGGGCGCAAAAACACCATAACCCCAGTCGCGTTGAGCGACTGCACAAAGCCGTTAGTGTGGGAGGTCGGTATCTCGCACTCAAAAGAGAAGAGTACTACGAGATAGAAAATTTTACGCAATCCAACGATCACTTCATTCGTGTTGCCACCGAGGTCGGAGAAAAAGCAATCCGAGCGGCATTGAACAAAGCCAATTTGAACGCTTCCGACGTAGACGCCCTGTTTTTTGTAAGTGTGACCGGTGTATCTACACCTTCGATCGACGCCCGTATGATGAACCGCCTCCCTTTTCGTAAAGACACAAAGCGAATACCCATCTTTGGTCTTGGATGTGTTGCCGGCGCGGCCGGACTCGCGCGCGTGCACGACTACTTGCGAGCCTACCCCGATCAAGTAGCCATTCTTCTCTCCGTCGAACTTTGCTCTCTAACGCTCCAAAGAGAAGATTTATCCATTGCGAATCTTATATCCAGCGGCCTTTTCGGCGATGGTGGTGCCTGTATTGTGGCGGTTGGAGACGAACGAGCGAAGACAATTTCCTCTTCAGAAGAAAGACCGTCTGTTTATGCTACACAAAGCAGATTCTATCCGGATACAGAAGATGTTATGGGGTGGTCTATCGGAGAAAAAGGCTTTCGTGTTATCCTCCAGGCTCGCGTTCCGCAGTTGGCGAGGGACTTCATTCGAGGTGATGTAGACGAATTTTTAGCTGCGCACCAATTGACGAGGGCCGATATCAAATGGTGGGTTTGTCATACCGGTGGTCCCAAGGTCATCGATGCATTCCGCGATGCGCTCGAAATCCCAGAAGAAGCCGTATCTTTGACGAGAAAATCGCTTCGGTCTGTCGGCAATCTGTCCAGCGCATCGGTCTTATTTGTTCTCGCGGATACGATACGAGAACGACCTACCCAAAAAGGTGATCTCGGTCTTCTCATGGCCATGGGTCCCGGTTTTTGTTGTGAAATGGTACTCTTGCGATGGTAGGACTCTACCTATATAGCGGCTTTATCGCGGCTACAGCTATCGAACGATTGATCGAAGTACGTGTTTCTCTGCGAAATGCAAAGTGGAGCTTTGAGCGCGGTGGCATAGAGTACGGAAAGGGACATTACCCTTTTATGGTTATACTGCACACCGGATTTTTATTTGCCTGCGTACTGGAAGCGTGGTTGCTGCATCGAACGTTTATGCCCATGCTGGGGTACCCGATGTTGATCATAGCCATCCTATGTCAAGCCCTACGATGGTGGATCATACAAACCCTCGGGGAGCAATGGAATACCCGGGTAATTATCGTTCCCAATCTACCGCGGGTGACCAAAGGTCCTTATCGGTGGTTTTCTCATCCCAATTACATCGTCGTCGCATTGGAAGGCGTTGCGCTTCCTTTAATCTACAACGCGTATTTCACCGCCATTGGATTCACCTTGTTGAACCTTCTCTTGATGCTCGTACGCATCCGCTGTGAAAACCAAGCCTTAGAATCCCTTTCTCAAGCCCCACAGGAATCTTAATGTCCCCATCGAATGAAATCTTCGCGGTCATAACAGGTATTATCAAGGAAGAGCTTGGATGGAAAGAGTCTCTCTCTCCCCAACATCCCGTCACAGAACTCGATTCGATGCAGCAGTTATCGTTGATTGTCGCACTGGAAGATCATTTTGAAATTTGTTTGGATCCAGAGGATGAGAAACAAGTCGAGACCCTAAACGATCTCGTCTCTCTCATTCAAGCAAAATTAAACAGTAAGAGTTGATATGACCACGCTAATTCAGAAACTCAAAGAAGCCTGTACGACAGAGTCCGCGATAGAAGGTTTTACCTTCGTCGATCGCAAAGAGAACGCTACGCACTACCCCTTCGCTGCCGTATGGAAACGTACCCGGAAAGCCGCGGCATTCTTGCAAAGCATGGGAATCCAAAAAGGGGACTCCGTTGCCATTTTATTACCGACCTGCATCGAGTTTATGGATATATTTTTGGGCGCGCAATTCATTGGTGCTATACCGGTTCCTCTCTATCCGCCGATGCGTCTCGGAAAGCTCGATGAGTACTTCGACAAAACCGCCAGTATGCTCGAAGCGGCGAATGTGAAGCTGATCGTTACGAATCCACGCATCAAACGCATCTTGGGTCAGCTGGTTCAACGCTATGCGCCGCGCCATGGAATTATCATCGCATCGGATCTTCAAAAGGGGGAGAATCCAACTCCCGTGTCGCTTTCTCCCGACGATATTGCCATGGCACAGTTCTCTTCTGGAACAACGCAAAATCCAAAGCCGGTTGCCTTAACCCATCGACAAACCCTCTCGAACGTCGTCGCGATTTACCAAACCTTTCCCGATAGTCTCCATCACAAAACAGGCTGTTCTTGGCTACCCCTTTATCATGACATGGGGCTGATTGGCTGTATCTTTCCCGCAATTTCCATTCCCGGTCGGATCGTCCTGATCTCTCCAGAGATCTTCTTAGCCAAGCCTTCTATTTGGCTTCGTACCATCTCAAAGTACAAAGCCTTTATATCTCCCGCTCCTAATTTCGCATATTCTCTTTGTACGGAAAGAATCAAAGAATCAGAATTAGACGGTGTAGATTTATCGTGTTGGAAAATGGCGCTCAACGGAGCGGAGCCCGTCGCGCCAGAACACCTTCGTAAATTTATCGAACGATTTCAAAAATATGGCTTTGCGAAAGAGGCGATTACACCCGTTTACGGACTGGCAGAGGCATCGTTGGCACTCACATTCTCTCGTTCAGATGCCCTTTTTACATCGCACCATTTCGACCGAGACCAACTCGCCCAAGGAACAGCCGTTCAAGGAAGAACCAAACATTCTGTCGAACTGGCCAGTGTAGGAAAGCCATTGAGCGGGTTCTTCATCGAAATCCGAGACCAAAGGAATCGCGCCTTACCCAATGGTAAAGTGGGTACCATTTGGGCCAAAGGCCCATCTCTCACCAGTGGATATCTCAACAATCTCCCTTCCCCTATACTCAACGGATGGCTCAATACCGGGGATATTGGATTCTTCTTCGATGAAGAGCTGTTTATTTCTGGCCGTGAAAAAGATGTTCTTGTCATTCGAGGACAAAACCACAGTCCCTACGATATCGAACACGCCGTCGACTCGGTTTCTGGTGTGCGAACCGGATGCTCGGTTGCCGTATCCCACATATCGGAAGAGGGAGAGCGCCTGTTTGTTTTTGTAGAGTACCGAACGAGCTATCCCGCGATGGCGGAGGACTGTAAAAAGGCCATCGTGGCCAAAACGGGCATTTGTCCGGATCTGGTTCTCCTATTGGAAGGAGGAACTCTACCTCGTACTTCCAGCGGAAAATTGCGTAGAAATCAAACACTTCAGAAATATTTGGCCAATCAATTGATCCCCCCCAAGAAAGTAAATTCGCTTTTGATCGCAGGTGCGTTAGCCAAAAGTGCACTCGGGTATTTGCGCGCAAGGAGATAAACATGCGAGACCTCGTAATTGTCGGCGGTGGTCCAAGTGGTCTGTCGGCAGCCATACTGGCTGCTCAAAACGGTCTTAGCGTATCTATCATCGAACAGAAACGGGGAGTCATCGATAAAGCATGTGGCGAGGGTCTCATGCCCGCCGCGGTGACCGAACTCAACAGCATGGGTGTCTTCCCCGAACAAAGCCACATATTCAAAGGCATTCGTTATATAGAGGGCACCCAAGCCGCTGAAGGAACCTTTCGACAAGGCGTAGGGCTCGGTGTTCGTCGCCTCGCATTACACGAAGCTCTTCAAAAGCGCGCAGAAGAACTGGGCGTTGAACGGATTCACGAGCGTGTAAGCCAGTTCTCACAAACGGAAACGCATGTCAATGTCAATGACTACCAAGCGCGGTATCTCTTCGCCGCAGATGGTTTGTATTCCTCTATCCGTAAAAAGCTCAACCTAAACCTTCCACACAAAAGACCTTTGCGCTTGGGACTCCGAAGACACTATCGGCAAAAACCGTGGTCTCCCTTTGTCGAAGTCTACTGGTCCCCCTTTGCCGAAGCCTACGTTACCCCTGTAGCGGACGATCTCATTGGTGTTGCAATTCTGTACTATAAAGACAAGGCACCACCATCCCAAAACAAATACGAAGAACTCTTGGCTCGCTTTCCCACGCTACAAGAGAAACTCCATACACCGTGTACCAGTCTTCGAGGGTCGGGTCCCTTTGAACAACGGGTAAAAAGTCGTGTATCTGGTCGTATCTTGCTTGTAGGAGACGCAGCCGGCTATCTGGATCCGCTCACCGGAGAAGGCATTCGTCTCGGACTCGACTCTGCAAAAGCAGCTGTACAGTGTATTGTAGCCGATCAGCCGGAAAGATATGATAAAGCCTGGAAGAAAGTCTCACGCCGATACTGGTGGATGACAGACGGCCTCTTGAAACTCCGCGCCGTCCCTCCCCTGCGAAAACTCATGATTCCCGTTCTACAAAGAGCTCCGTGGCTCTTTCGCTCCATCGTATCCACCCTTGCAGAAGCTTAAGACCCAGATCGTCTTTCGAGATGCACATACTACCCAAAAGAGATAAGACATCTCTTTGGAGTGTCGAGTATGTCTATCTTTCATCCAGGTCTACTAGAAGACCGTGTGGCCATCGTAACCGGGGGCGGAAGCGGTATTGGTGCATCCATATCTTACCTTTTCTCTCAACTCGGCGCCCGCGTCATCATTGCCTCCCGCAAAGAAGAGCGCATTCAAAAAGCAGCAGCCGGCCTGAGTGCCCTCACCCAAAATGAGGTACAAGGATTGGTCTGTGATATACGCAATCGAGAAAGCGTACAATCACTCGTCAAAACCGTCATGCAAAAACATGGAAAAATCGATATCCTTGTCAATAATGGCGGAGGCCAATTTATGTCTCCGGCAGAACACATTCGTCCAAAGGGCTGGGACTCTGTAATATCGACCAATTTGACGGGTACATGGAACATGTGCCAAGCGGTTGCCAAAGCCCATATGCTCAAACATAGAGGAAAAATCATTAACATCACCATGCTGACGGATCGTGGTTTTCCCGGAATGAGTCATTCGTGTGCTTCTCGTGCTGGTGTAGAGGGCATGACAAAAAGCCTCGCCGTCGAATGGGCAACCAAAGGGATCTCCATCAACTGTATTCAGCCAGGGATTATTGCGTCCAACGGGATGCGAAACTATCCTGGTGGCGAAGCAATCGCCCGACAGGTGCGATCTGAGATACCGATGAAACGCTTGGGACATTGCGATGAAGTAGCGAACTTGGTTGCATTCCTCGCTTCTCCAGCGGGAAATTATATTACGGGTCAAATTTGGGCGATCGATGGTGGACGAAATCTTTGGGGTAAGACATGGCCATTACCCGACCCGAAAAATATGGAACCGGTACAAATCCAAGATTGGCCGTGGGAACAAGAAGATTAAAAAGATCCGTGGTACTCCAAACGAAAACCATCGTCGAGGAAGTATAAACCTCCACCCGTACCGGTCAGTGCGACTCCGCCAATCAGAAGACCGAGACTAACCCAACGCGCCGTTTGGAAATCGTTTGTGAGCTGATCGGCTTCCGCTCGGTTAATGGAAGCAGGATTCAAACGAGCATCTTCGATCTCTTGCCACTGTGGATTCATCCAAAGGGTTGAGCTCAGAATCCCCGCTCCAAGCAAGGCAACGCCACCCGTCCCCACGGCAACCGAAAGGGCTTTGTTCGGTTCCTTTTCTTCTCCCACACAGGTCTTTTGCCAATCGAAGGACGTCGGAACTTGCATCCAATGCGTTTCGACATATGATCCGCAGTCCCGCTGGAAAAAATGTTCTCCAGCATATACAAATGCGTTTTCACCCGCAGTTTGTCCATTGATGTACCATGTTTGGTCAGCAGGGATCCGCACCAACACTTCTTTTTGTGACTGTACCTCTTCTCGCAACATCGACCAAATGGACTCGATCTCCGATTCGACCGGTATACCGAGTTCCCATTCAAAACCGGGACTCATGGCCGCTACCGCTCTCCATACCGTGAAGGCCGCATCATTTTTATCGGTTTTATATAGGATGTATCCTTTAAAGAGATACAAGCGAATAATGTCGGATGCCAACAAAACGCCGCGAGCCCGCTTTTGCTCCCCTTCTAAATGACGAACCAAGCGCATCGCCTTTCCCCATTTGCGAGAGGCGACCTGTCGCTGCACTTCTATAATCGGAGCGGCAAAAGAGTCGATGTCAACAGCGTGCGCAAAGGAGAAAAGAAAGAGCATTGAGAATGTCTACCCTATTTGCAGTCGCCTTTCCAAGTCGCCTCTGACCATTTCTGTTTGTCAGAATCGAGTTTTAAAACATACTCGCAGTTTCCGCCTTCCGTTACCTTGATCGAAGTAGAGTCCGTCTTGAGACTCTTATCGCTGGACTTAATCGTATATGTACCATTAAAGGCATTGCTTAGCGTGATTTCTTCTTCGGTAGACCATTTCTTTTTAAACTTTGGTTTTTTTCCGCGAGGGCTTTGTATCGTTAATTCAACCTTGGAGGACGGTCTAACTTTGAGAGTCAATTTGCCCCCATCTTTAGACTTTAGATCAAAGGTTCCTCCCTTAACTCCGGATTTCTTTACCGTAACCACCGTTTTGGTATCGGTTTTCGTTTGTTCCCCTTTGTCGAGCATGGATGGTACAATGACTACGGCTGCAACCGCAAGACCAACCAGTAGCAGAGCACCGATGCCGATGAACAAACCAATTTTAGACTTTTTGGGCTCGGGTTGTGACGGGATCGGATCGGGTTCAGAGTGGGTTGTTCGAACCGTCGGCTCCGGTTCAGGAGTAGGATTCGTCTCTACAATCGGCATCGTAGATTCCGGAACCCCCGGGTCGATTTCGATGGGCGAAGAAATATCCCCTTCTACAGCCTCTTCTCGATTGAAGGCCTTTGAAGAGTCTTCAAACACAATCGTTCCGGCTAAGGGATCTTCTTTTATTTCCTTTGCTTTACCGCTGTCTTTACAAGATTGTACAGTTTCGCGACAAAACTTGCGCAAAGAACCGTCGTTGACGAGAACGGAGAGGCTCTCCATTTGGTTCAACATTTCTTGTAGATCGGGGCGCTCCTCGTGCGAATATGAAAGCATCTGACGAACAACGCCCAAAATGGCTTCCTTGACCGACGTGTCGACCTCGTAGCGCTCCAATGCCTCTTCAAAGAGCTTGATGCGATTTTGTATCTCTACATCAAACTTTTCGCGCATCGGGTTGATCTTGCCAAAACGCTTTAAGCTCAAAAGTTCGTAGAACGAGACACCCAACGAGTAAATATCACCGGATGGACGATCGGTGTCATCTAAAAGAAGTCGCTCCGGTGCCATATATCCAGCAGAACCAAAGGTAAGAGCAACCGTCGCTGCTTCTCTACCGTCAAAATTTGCTTGGGCGGTACCGAAATCTAATACTTTTACCTCGCCTTCAATGGTCAACATGATGTTACTTGGCTTTATGTCACGGTGAATCAACTTGAGTGGCTCCCCTCCTCGGGGGGGTCGAACGTTATAGGCCGCCAACATGGCAGAGGAGACAGCTTCTATAATATCCAAAATAACCTTGAGAGGAATGGTAAGCCCTCGGTCACTGCAATAGGTAATGAGTGACTTCAAGTCCACGCCGTCCAGATACTCCATGATGACGGCACACTTTCCTTTTATGGACGTCAAATCTTCTACTCGAATGATATTGCGATGATTCAGCAGACCCAAGACACGTGCTTCGTCTCGAGAGCGCTGAACGATTTCTTCGTGTTCGATCCACTTTCCGTGCAGAACTTTTATCGCTACAATCTTTGAAAAGTTACTATCTGTAATCATCTCAGACATGTACACTTTTCCAAAAGTTCCTTCTGATATTTTCTTCAAAAAGCGAAAACGCCGGCGTGGTTCCATATAATCTACCAAGTGAACAAGTCTATAACTCTGTTTCTATCTGTTTTTATCCGAATAATCCAACCTTAATGTAGCCGAATTGACAAAATTTTTCTACTCGGAAAAACAAATCGCCTCTGAAGGGTCGTTAGCTACTTCTGCAAAAACGTGCATTAAAGCAATGTAGTCTGCTATTTTAATGTCCATACCTTTGTTGGTCTTCAAAAACTCGTCCCAACTCCAATTTGCTCCGTCTCCAAAGGGTACATTTCTCGCTCGTATATCGTCGACTTGCTCTGTTAATACCGCTCCGATCCACATGAGCGTAGCGTCTATTTGAGGATCAGAACGCAACTCAAGCGTTCGGTATACAAAGTCAATCGGTAATACCTCCGACCACTCTTGGACTTGCAGGGAGGAAACCTGTTTGAGAGAAATTAAGTTGGGAGGATTGCTGCCGTCTTTTTCCAGCAAAAATTGCAACGCCCAATATCGTGGTCTTTCTGCCCCTTTGTCACAAAAACAGCGCTCTACCGATTTGGGATCTTCATCCATGGCATCTTTGAGCAGTCGCGCAATTTTATTCCTTTGTTTATCGTGTCGCTTAAAACTCTTTTTGGCGGCGCGCATCATTTTGGGAGACATGCCGAACGCGGATTCCAAATTGTCTTCTCGGTTTCGCGGAGCATAACTCACGTCGAATTTAACAAAACGATCAACGTAGGTAATTTTTTCGTCGCTCTTTTTGGCGACCAACATTTCCTTAGCGGACATATAGGACACCAAAAGTCCCATACCGAGAACGGCACTCACATTTAGCCAAAGCCGCATTGACATGTTTTCTCCTACTTTTCGAGCTGTTCGGGTGTGGGGATCTCAATATTGGAGCAGTACCCGTTTAGATACGTCTTCCAAGGTCGAAATACCGTTTCTGTTCCATAATTTTGAGCATAGTAACAAACGGCGAGCATGTGCTGTGCTACGACATTGTATCCGTAGTGCTGTCCTTGGTTGGGAATTACCCCGCCGCACCGCGAAGCGTAATATTGAGGCTCGTGGGGATCCTTGTCCGAACCACATCGGATGTTGTCTCCATAAAAATGCGTTCCATGCTCTCTCTTGCTTTTTTTGCTGTATTTTCGATAACCTGGAAGAATATTGGTCGACCTTTTTTGACCAAATTTCGCATCGTGATATCCCACGTTGTGCGCGACAATTGTCATTTGAACAATCGAACCCGATTCTTTGAGTTCATCATCGTCCCACGCCTCGTGAAGCAATTTAATCGCTCCGGTTGTCGATGCCTCCACATCGATGCGTTCATCTTCCTTACACGATTTAATCTTACAGATATACTTGAATCCGCTCGCTTTCATCTCTTTGCGGACATAGTCCGTCTTGGCAACATTGGGCGCTGCGTCGCGGGTCGGCTTCCAATCTTTAACGGATCCGACACCGGAGAGTGTACAACCTCGTATCTTGAGCCCGACTCGATTGCCAACCTCCGGCATAAATTGCCAAATTCCGGCAGCACAGACCGGCGAAAGAGCTTTGGCGTTGTAACGGGTTTCTTGGACCGGAATTGCAGCGAAGACTTCCGGTAGTCCGTCTTCTCTCAACATAGAGACAACGGTACTGTAGTCTTGAAGAGATTCCTCAAACGTCTTCCAAAAGGACTTGTACTTAGCAAAATGCGTGACAGCACCAATCGTCTTTTTATAGAAGACATCATCCCACATATCCTTGTCGTTACTGATGTCTAAACCAGACTCTTTGGCATTGTATCGCATAACAAAGTCTTCAAAAGGCTGATCGAAGCCCTCGAGAACCGATGCTTCCAAATTGAGTTCTTCCTCCATAATGAACGTTAATTCAGGGTCTTTATCGTCGAATAGAAGACCAATCGGACGCTCTTCGGGTGGTGGAATCAATACAATGACCAATGCAGCAATAAAAACGATGGTCGTTCCCAAAAATGCGGGGATTACCCACTTCGGCACACCGCTTTCAATTTTTCGAACCTCTATTTGGTTTTCAATGAATTCGT
>JAYYRF010000435.1:0-4094 GCA_036127535.1 Myxococcota bacterium
CCCGTCATGTCGTCTCAGCAACGTTCACCGCGATACTCGACCTCTTGGGAGGAGTTGTGTACGATCAAAATCTAGGGGTTTGCCATCCGTAAACGATGAAGCACCGTTCCTTTCGCGCACAACAAGCGTTCCTCGACAAACAAAGACTCTTTTCCGCTCAGACCTGTATCTTCGATCCGTTTGGAAGCTTCTCCCCGCATGGGGGAACGCAATACCAGGCGACCGTCGTATAGGAGATGAACACTCACTCCATTGGGCATCGCGACGAAGTTGAGGCTTTCGAAAGACTCCGTTACCGCTGTTTGGTAATCATAAGAACAAAAATCGGCTGAAAATAAAATTGTATCTTGTCGATATACGCCCCTCTCCAATCGATTGACAATCAATAAACGATGACGAAAGCGCGCTTCAACAATTTTCGCCCCTTTCAGTTCGGGGACTAGCACCTGTACAACACCGTCTCTTCCTCGCAGTAAAGAGACATACATCGAACCCAAAATATTTTGGATCAAAACCCCCTCAAAAAGAGAAGAGGCATAGCGCATGACCGTCGAAACCACCTGGTAGCTCAACCAAATGCCTGCCCCTGTTTGATGAAACGTCAACTGCACGAGCTTGTCGCCCAAAACACCATACATCCGATTGCCGGAACAGTCCATCTCTTGAAAAGCGCAAGAAGATTCGATCTTCCTCTGCCCAGCGATATCGAAAATTCCCAACGTACCCCCATCCTTGAAAACGAGGATCGGACTGGGATTCGCGACAATAGACAACGGTATCCCCGGGGTTGGACAATGTTTCACTCCGTCTATAAAACAGTACTCTGGCCCGACCAGTATACGTCGTCCCCCCTGATAGGCATGCAGCAGAATCGATTCTTCAACGTCGCAAAGTGCGCGTGACTGTACTCGTTGCGAAAGAACCGGATCCGCCGAAGGTTGAGTGAAGACCGTGCGTTGCGAAAGGACTCGTTGGGGAACGGGAGCCCTTTGTCCCTTTTCCAGCGTATCGATGAACCACTGCCGCAAGACCGGCTCGATGCTCGAGGGTAAAAAGCAACTCGGTGGGAGTGAAACCGACGAGTGAAAGACCGAGATACCAGCCTGCATTCGATTTTTGATTCCTTTTATCTGCGGATGCTTCCCTTTAAACGGATGGATCCCCATCAATAATTGGACCGCGAGAATGGCAAAGGCATATCGATCGCTTTTCTCATTCCAACTCGTTGCCAACGGATCTCGGATCAAATCGAGCTGTGCTGTAGCGGGATGCATCGGAGTCTGATAGCTGTCCACATCGACAAAATATACGGTCTGAAAGTCCCGAGAGATCAATATATTATCGCTGTGAAGATCAACGATATGGATACTCTTTGCGTGAACCCTATTCATCAGTTCAGAGATCTGCATCAAAATTTGGTAGATCTGTGTCGTATCGAGACGATGCTTCTTCTTAAAACCGTTGGATATCAATCGAGTCAAAGAGACGGTTTGGTCGACAAATTGCATCTCGTAACCAATGGGGTCTCCACGCAAGTTCCATATTCGAGATAGAGGACGCAGAAAGTTCGGTTCGTTCACATGAGAGAGTTCGAGAACTTTGGACGCGGAAATACAATTCTCCGGAGAATGGTAAATTTTAAACCCAACTCCCGCCTTTGTATAAATCGCTCCTTCTCCTCCCTCGGTCACAAAATGTTGCTGCCCAAGACTCTCAAGTTGACCATTCACGCGTTTAATCTTCATAAACCTCTCCCAAATGGATACCAACCATAGAAAAATCATCGAAATGATGCCAACCATGCGCAGAGCACTCTTTGTTCAAAAAGCGATGACACCGTCTTTGTACGAAGGAACCGTGAAAGCTCCGGATTCGCAGCAACTCTTGCAGCGGCTCCAAGGGGGATAAAATCTCTCGTTCCGAGCAGAAGGACTCCAAACCGTCGCTGAAGAGATACAGACCCACCACATCTCGCAGTTCGACACACCAAGCGCCGGCGGGCCACTGCTCAACGGTCGAATCGTTCAAAAAATGCATTTCGCAAAATGGATTGATCGCATCATGGATATTCATTTGTTGTTCAGACAATCGGTAGGAGAGGTAGCTCGGAGCGCCCGAAGGAAAACGCACCGCTTGCGCATGAAACTCTCCCTTTTGGGATACCCACGCCAAAACACCGTCTCCAACCCCCCAAATCTGAGCGATGCCGGCACTATCCAGTTTCCCGATGAGTACAGTCGCGTCCAAGGCCTCCACGGGGATGCCAAGTAACGAGCAAGATACCTCCGCGGACGTCAAAATGGCATCGAAGTCTCTTTCAGAAAAGGCCTGTTTCAACAAAATGTGTTGCTGAGCGGATAAAGAAAGCAAACGGGCTCCAACATCGCTGTAAGAAGAGGAAGAGCATCCATCAGAGAGAACACCCCACCCACACCCGTCTTCGGAAACGAAATGTAGCGTATAGTCTTCGCATCTGTGGTGGTGGTGTCCGATAGAGAAATAACTATCGGAACACACCACCCTTCGCGTCTTAGAAAGTGAGTCTAGGAGCATTTCCAGTCCCCAAAGAACGCGATTGCAAAGAGATACTTCGCGAAACAAAACGAGAGAGCTTCGCCAAGGTATTGGGATCCGCATCTGCCAACTCGATATAATGATCGAAGTCAGCCTCTTTGGAAAACCGCTCCAAAGACTGAGAAAGGGACGCATCCTGAACATTGACACCAATCAAAATCATCAGAAGAGAATCCAAACATTCCGATCGACGAAGACGATGAATGGAAGCCTTAACATCAGAAGCACCGCGTTTAGAATTGTTATCTCCACCATCCGTGATCACGAAAATGATACCATTCACATCAAAATCGTGGTCATAGAGGCTCCGGCCGTAACTTCCGAGTGATTCCACGGAATTGATCGTCGCATCATAGAGCGCCGTGTATCCTTGCGCCGTAAAGATCTTGTGGTAGTTCGCAGGATCACAGGTGGGAATCGTTTTAAACCCGTGGGTCTCCACCAATGCGCTGTTGAACTCCACCGTACGGAGCATGATGTTTTCGGATCGCGGAGATTGCCGACAAGCGGTAACAATATTTTGAGCGGCTTTTTCAATCTCGTCTATGTAGGGATGTACGCTCCCGGATGTATCTATCGTTATGGTACTTATCGTGTACTCGGAAGCGCTAAGACCTTGAATACTCGCTGCGCTAAAGGTGAAGTTTGAACCGGGTATCGTATGACTTTGCAGTGTCGAACGTGTGAGAAGAGGCATGATGTACTCCTTTGGATTATGCAAAAATGGTTTCGGTTGTACTGGTTTTCATTCCGCGCTGCGTCAAATCGCGGATAAAGTCGTCTTGGTACTGATTGAACCCAGGAACCGGACTGGTAGCATCGGTCAGCAGAACCATCTTTTGGATGAAAGCCGGATCGGAAAAGTTATTCGCGATGTCGCGCACGGTATTGGCGAGACAGTGAGATCCGGCCTCTCCCGCCAAGAGAATGATATCGGCCTCTGCAAGACGCTCAATCAAATGCGTATTAACCTGCGTATTGGGATCCATGGGATCGGGAACTTCGGCTTGAATGGCAGAGAAATGCTCCGTCCAAAGATTAGAACCCTTCGTCACATAATCGACCATGCCAAAACGCTTGCTTTCCCAACGGCAAAGAGCATCGAAGAGAACGGGATTTACGCCATGCCCATGGCTGCCGATTAAACAATGCGGTGGCCAAATCACGTGAGGATAACGCCCCTTCTGTTCCAATGTCTTCAGATAATGGAGTGAGCGCGTACGAGCAGCGGGTAGCGTCGTCGTCCAAGCACCACTTTCGACATCTGCAGCCGTGATGGAGGTGAACGGTGCAGGATGCTCACCTTGGTCGTTAATCCAAAAGATAGGATGGGCGATGTCAATGGGATGATGGGAGTCCATCGTAACGTGAACATCGTCGATTTTGTGTGCAATTCGGTCGAGCATGCGACTCAATCGACACATATCTTGATCAGCACCGGGAACGTATAAAGAACCGTTTTCCGGGTCACAAAAGTCATTCTGAGGGTCAATGAATAAAGCTTGAACTTTGGTCATCGT
>JAYYRF010000436.1:0-11176 GCA_036127535.1 Myxococcota bacterium
ACGGCAATGTTCCCAAACTGGCGCCCACACTTATGGCTGCCGATACGATCATTTTATGCAGTAATGGGTGAATATCCAAGGGAATCAGTCGGATAATTCTCGGTGTCCAAAATAAAATCCCTGCAACCGAAACGAACGACAATTGATACCCCAGCGTGTCCAAATGTGCAGGCTCCATATCTAAAATGTACGCGGCGGCAAAAAGAAGTATGGTCCACGGATGTAAACTCCTACCCGACACCATCGCGAGAGATGCCGCTAAGACGAATATCACCGATCTCTGTGCCGATGCGGGCCAACCGACATGATTTGCATACCCAATGGCGGCAGAACAAGAGCAGATATAGGGTATCCACAATGCGAGCCTCCACCATTGAAGCCATAGAAGAGGAATAACCAATCCACGCGCAATCCCGTACACCAAAAGGGCAACAAAACCAATATGCATACCGCTAATCGCCAAATAATGTGCCGTTCCGGTATCTTGGAGAAGTTTTTTGGTATCTTCAGCGATCCACTCTCTTTCGCCGCTCATCAATGACCAAAGCAATCCTCCATGGGTTACATTCGTATAAATCTAATCCTCAAATCGACTCTCTCGATCTCGGGGACGGAAAGGAACCCAATCCTTCACCTTGAGATACCCTGCCCGTGCCCGCTTTCTTCGCCAAGTCGGATTTGGGTCTCCGGGTAGAGAAATCGGCTCCTGCTTGGGTGAGACCCATGCTGCAAATCTTTCTCCTTCCTTTGGTGCATCCCCATAAAAAACCAGCCAAAATCTTCCTTTAGAACTACTGACGAGAGCTCTCTTACCGACTCGAAACCGAACATCGCCGATTAAAGCCCCCGTGTACTCATTCAGCGGATCCGGATAACGAGCACAACACGTTCCACCCAAGCAAAAAGCAGATACATACAGCGGAAAAAAAGACGTGACAGACGTGCGAGATCGCAATGAGAATAGCAGCACTAACATGCCGAGTATCGCCCACTGCAACTGTTTTAGAGACGGCTCCCAAAAAGGCCAAGCCCAAACGCCAACGACAAAACAAACACTACACCACGCCAAAACATATCGCATCGAAACCTCCGAAAGAATCGATGCACCACAGCAAGCGATATGCCAAAAATATGAGCTTTAATCGTCTTCATTAAGGGGGGGTGTCAGAAATCCGCCACCACCCGGTGTCGAAATTCGACACTTTTCGCCAGCCTTTGCGCGCCACAAAGCTGGCATGGGCTGCCATGCACCCTCTCGATAACACAGATCCTCTCCCGGCAAACCGCTCTCTCCACCCAAGATTCCTTCCGGAGCGACCCGTCGTCGCGAAGCCAACAAAGAAACGTTCGCCTCTTGCAGAAATAACCATTCTTTTATCAAACCATCTCCCCCAAGATATCGCCCGCGACCACCGGATCCTTGTCTTCTCGACCAACGTATCAGTCGGACCGGTAAACGATGCTCTAGTTCTTCGACATCGGTCGCTTTGGTATTGGTCATATGGATTTGCACCGCGCTGCCTCCTTCCACACCATCACCAGCACCGGCACCACCCCCCAATGTCTCGTATAATATCGATCCGCCACACGCGATACATAGGTTGTTCATGGTTCCTTGAGAGGAACCTTGTAATCCCAACGCCATTTGCATCGAATCGACCAACTGTTGCGACGTTTCTACATTCCCTCCAACCACCGCTTGTGGATAATGCGGATCAAACAGTCCTCCCTCGTTCAATTCGATGCACCATCCGTCCAAAAGACCTTCGTTCAAAGGAATTTCCTCCGGTACAGAACTACGAATCACATAGAGCAGGCAGGCGCGTACGATCGATGCGGGTGCGTTGCGATTGCCGTCGTGTGGTGGTGCGGAAATGGATAGTTTGGCCTCTTCCTCGTCTATTTGCAAAGAGACGTCCAACGCGACGTCTTCCGCTCGCGTCTGTACGTTGGAATAGGTGCCCCGCCACTTTCTTCTCCACGCCCGAGAAACCCGTCCCGCATGTTCATACAGATGGTGGAGCTGATTTCGAAAAACGGACGATCCGACTTGATGAAGCAACGCCGACAAGTGGTCGATCCCATATACACATGCAGCGACTTGGGCTTCCAAGTCTGCTTTCAAATCGTCTTGTTGACGACTTTGGGAGATGTCCATCGTCTGTATCTGCCCCTTGCGCAATAAACAGAAGGCTTTGATAAAAATGCCCTCGTCTTCTATATGACTGGAAAAGGGAGGCATCGATCCAGGTTGGAGTCCACCGATATCGATGTGATGTCCTCGACAACCAACATAGCCCCAAACCTCACCTTGGTGGTAGAGAGGCATGTACGCGGTAATGTCCGGTAAATGCGATCCTCCCTGATAGGGATCGTTACTAATCCACACTTCACCTTCACCGAAAGCGTATCTTTGTACTAAGCTACGCAGCATTTCTCCCATTGCGCCCAAATGTACCGGAACATGGGGTGCATTGGCGATCAAACGACCGTCGGCATCAAATACAGCGCAAGAGAAATCTCGGCGCTCACGAATGCTAATCGAACGAGCGAGGCGCGCAAGTCTCTCTCCCATTTGCTCTGCGACCGCCATCACTCGGTTGCCAAATATAGCGGTATGTATCGGATGATAACGCTCAAGAAGAGACGACTTGTAAATCCGGGTTCGTTCTAACACCAATGCGCCATCTTTTTTCGTTCCCCGCCAACCGGATTCCACAACTGCAATACTGCCCTCCAATTCCACCATCGCCGGGCCTGTAATACCGTCACTTTGCTCAAAAGAAACCAGCGGCACCTCTCCAAAACCCCCGTCAAAGAAAGCCCGTACTCGGATGGGTGTCATACCGATCTTCTCGATTCCAAAGGTTTGAACAACACGGGACTCCTCCAAACGCAGAACCAATTCTATTGCCTGCACTGCGTGTCCCTCTCTGGCAAACCCAAACTCCTGTTTGTGCTGTTGTATGAACCGATCGGTGAGTTTGGAGACCGATGTTTCATCGTGGATTTCAATTTCTAGGACACCGTTGGTATTCGCATAGCAGAGCCGAAGTAACCAACGCTCTGCTCCAGACCACGGCACATCCACCTTAAGACGAATTTTTCTACGGGCAGCAGCCACATCAAATCCCTTCACCGGCTCAATCCATTCGGCTTTTCGCGGTGCAGTACCAATTCCAAACGCGGAAAAGACACCCGCAAGCCTCGGAATGATAATCCGACGCATACCCGCTCTTTCAGCCACCGAACAAGCGTGTGCCGGGCCTGCTCCACCAAAAGCAACCAACACATGTTTACTCGGATCCACTCCTCGACGGGCGGCGTGATTGAGAATTGCATTCGCCATCTGCTCTGCGGCCAAATTCTTGTATTCCATAGCCAGCTCTTCCACCGACTCATCGGGTAAAAGAGCGGAAAGGGCTTCTCGCGCAGCATCCATATACAAAGACTCATTTCTATTCGGGCCACAAACCTTTGGAAACGTCGGTAATCGACCGAGAATCGCCTCACAATCGCTCAAGGAGGCTGGCCCTCCTCTGCCATAACATGCAGGACCCGGATCCGAACCTGCAGACTGTGGCCCAACCGATGCCATTCCATCCAACATTTGCAATACCGACCCACCTCCGGAGGCAACCGTCTCCATCTCAACAACCGGTGCTTTTAAACGCCAACCACCAATTTCAATATCGGAACCGGTGCGAAGAGCACCATCAATGTGGCATACATCCGCCGATGTACCACCCATATCCAGTCCAAATGCAGCGCGTTCACCCAAAGATTCCACCAAACGTGCGACAGCGATCGCTCCACCGGCTGGCCCCGATAACACCGCATTAATTCCAGACCATTGAGGAGAATCGTGATCGGCTAACCCTCCGTCAGAGCGCATGTATCTGGCAGGCTCTCGTGGCAATAACGGTGTCAAAGCCGCATCGGCAACCGTGCTGCGCAGTCGATCTAAAAAACCGCGAGAAGGAGAGACCCGATGTCCACACGATATTTGCGTAAAACCATAACGTTCACAAATGCGCGCTACCCCCCTCTCGATGTCCGGATTGATTGGACTATGAACAAAAACAACGGCTACCGAACGTATTCCTTGCGCCCAAAACCGATCCAAACGCTTGGGGTCCAAGATTTCGTTTTCTACGACATTACCCTCTACGTCTAACCGGGTTTTCAATTCCAAAACCGCAGCGCTTAAAGGGGCGGATCGACGCGCAAAAGGGTCGAACAGATACTCCCGTCGCTGTTCTCCAATCTCCAACAAGTCCCCAAATCCAGCGTTGGTAATCAATAATACACGCGGTGCAGAGCGCTCCAACAAGGCGTTGGTTGCCACCGTGGTGCCACGACGCATCGGTACAGATTGCGACAACTTCAGTTGACTACTGAGAACCTTCTCAACGCGTAACCTTGAGCCATGGCGGTAAATAAGATCGGTAAAGGTTCCTCCTTGATCGATCCATAGCTCTCTTGAATCATCCATGAAGTCTCGATTTAATCGATGGCGGTCGCTGTCGCAGCATACTCGTTGGACTTGTTACCTGAGGAATCGGTCAATCGAACCAAAAAGTCATAGTTTAGGGTTGTGTCCACTGCTTGTAGATAGATCGTTACTTCACCATCTTCTAAAAATGCATCCGAACTCGTTGTGGCCAAACTCAGCTCTTCTAACCCGCTTTCATTGCCATTGCTGTAGGCAAAACTCATGGTACCACCTTCGAGATCGTCTTGAGCGTCCTCGTAGAAAACGTGGATTTCGATTACATCTCCTAAGCCTTCCAGCTCCGCAAAATACGCAGCCATATTGGATATCTGCGGTGCATCTTCGTTGTCAGCAGCTGCCAGATCGCCACTCGACGCCGTTTCATCTGTACCACTACCACCCGAGGAAGTGCCGTCGTTTTCACCACTGTTGGACCCCAGTTCGTTGCTGGAGGTAGAGCTATTGGTTGAGAAACCAGGATCGAAATTGGAGTTTTTACAGGCGAACAGCGCCAAAAATAAATAGGTAGTCATATTTAATTCTCCTCAAAGATATAGAACATCATATCAAAAGAATCTCCCTTCTCAAGGAGAAATTTGTATGCGCAAAACAATAATATGGATCGCTTCCATCTTCGCAGTCCTAACCGGCATCGCCCTGGCCATCGTAACGTGGGAACGCGGTGCATTTCCCGGTTTTGATCCACCGATCGTAGACGTCGATTTTCAAAGCATCAGCCAAGAAAACCGCGCCGTTCGAATTACCGGTATGGCTCGCTATGATGCCGTCAGTCGAATGCGGCTCGGAGAAACCAAACTGTATATCTTTCCTATTTTGCCTGAGGAAGAGATGAACGGGACACTCATAAAAGTCGTTGTACAGACCAAACGCAAACCCGATAAGTACACAACGATTGAAGAACTAACCATCGAAGGGTTTGTTCGACCACCGGGCAGAGCCATTCCGGATCGCTTTTATCAGAACTGGTCCGGACGAGGTTATCACTTTGCAGAAGATCTATTGTTTATCGAATCCTACGATAAAGAAGACTTCCTAAAACAATAGTCTTCTGCGCGGCGTAACCTATGACAAACCGTAACGGCTGATGCGAATACGAGTCTCCCCTTCGTGAAGGGATAGCTCATCCTCGATTCGAAGAAGCTGATTGTACTTTGCGGTGCGCTCACCACGACATGGCGCACCGGTTTTGATGCGACCCGCGTTTACCGCAACCGCCAAGTCCGCAATAAAGGCATCTTCCGTCTCGCCAGATCGGTGAGAAATCATCGTGGTGTAGGCACTCTTGTGGGCGAGTTCTATCGCGTCCAAAGTCTCGGTCAAAGTTCCGATCTGATTGACTTTAATCAGGATCGAATTGGCAACATCTTGATCGATTCCTCTCTTCAAACGAGTGGAATTGGTTACGAAAAGATCGTCCCCAACCAACTGCATTTTATCGCCAAGCGCTTTGGTCAGCGCAGCCCAGCCATCCCAGTCATTCTCGTCCAAACCGTCTTCTATACTGATCAACGGGTATTTAGCTGCAAGAGAACAGTAGTATTCTACCATCTCTTGGCTGGTTTTTTCACCACCATCGATGTGATACTTGCCGTCGCGATAGAATTCTGTGGCAGCCACATCCAAAGCCAAGCCGATCTGCTCTCCCAATTTATATCCGGCTTTCTCGACCGCTTGGGCCACAACGGCCAAGGCTTCTTCATTCGAGGAAACATTGGGTGCAAAACCACCCTCGTCGCCTACGCCGGTCGCCATTCCTTTGGACTGGAGGAGTTTTTTCAAATGGTGATAGATTTCGGTTCCCCAAAGCATCGCCTCTTGGAAAGAAGAAGCACCGATCGGAGCGATCATAAACTCTTGGATATCGACATTGTTATCCGCGTGTGCTCCACCATTGAGTACATTGAGGAATGGAACCGGTAACAAGTGTGCATTGGTACCACCTAGATATCGATACAGCGGTAGATCCAGCAAGCTGGCACCGGCCCGGGCAACAGCCAAAGAACATCCGAGAAGAGCGTTGGCTCCGAGACGGCCTTTGTTGGGTGTTCCATCAAGAGCAATCAAAAGCTGGTCGATTAAACGCTGATCGAGAACGCTGTGTCCAATTAATATTGGCTCGATTTCTTTATTGACGTTTTCAATCGCGCGCGAAACACCCTTTCCGTGCCAACGCTCACCTTTATCGCGAAGCTCCACGGCTTCATGCTCTCCGGTACTCGCACCGCTCGGAACCGCGGCCTGGCCAACAACACCCTCTTCTGTGGTCACGCGAACCTCTACGGCGGGATTTCCGCGCGAGTCCAAAATCATCTGTGCATAAACGGAAACAATCCTTCCCGATCCTGATACGAAAGCTGACATTCTCGATTCTCCTTTGTTCAAACGTCTAACGTAATGTAAAAATTCTCGGCTATGTGTTATCCACCTCAACAAGTATTTGCAAGGCGCGGCTCTTCAGGATACCTTGCGCTATCGGAGGAACCTATGAATCTGTCTTTGTTTTGTCTTCTAATTGGAACATCTTCCTATGCTGGGGAGAGACTGGATGAGAAACCTTGGAAAAAGTCCGCACTTTTGGGATATGTAGAGAGCACTGTGTTTGCCGATCCCGTTGTAAAAGTGCCAGGGTATGCACTCTTGAGCAACTTTGTCATCGACCAACAATACCCCAAAGAATTTGATAAAGGTGGCATTTACATCGCCGCTAAAGATTCGATCAACGAGGATCCGTGGTACTTCAAGGTCGTCCCGGAGTCCACGATCATCAGCGTGAGCGACGAGTTTGTGAAAAAGAACAAGCTCAAGGTCAAACTTGCAAACACTCGCCTAATCCCGATTCCCTCCGACTTTGAAATTGGCGGAGAACTTAAGTACGTTCAGATCCCCACCCTGCAAATCGGTGGGATGACCTTGGAAAACATCACCGCATTCGTCTCCTCTTCCAAAGGAAAATTTGATCCCGCCAGTTCAGAGATGCAAATCGGACTCGCAGCTCTTTCCGACGTGTCTTACGCTCTGCTTCCCGGAGAGGGAAGCGTTCTGTTTCAGGCAGCTGCTGGCGGCGGTGACTTGGTTCGCTCTATCGGTACACCAATCCCCTATGACAGTAGCAATTGGGCAGTCGCAAAGTATGGAACCACCAAATTTATAGCTCCTTACCGCGGTATTGGTGTCAAAGCCTCCCTAAACGACCAAGAGGTTTCCGTCGATCTACAATGGGGTTATCCATGGAATTTACAAGCGCGTTCCGTACCCGTCAAAAATCCATCCTTTGCTCGCGGCAATCACTACAGCTATAGCCAGCTCTCTCTTGGTCCAATCCAAACGAACGTCGCGATGGGTATCACAGGCCAAATCGATACAGGCACCACCAAAAGTGACTCTATTGTTGGACTGCAGACCCTGTACAGATACGATTTAGCGGTATCTCCAGCGGACTCCACCATTTCTCTTCGTCCTGTAGATGCCGTTAAGTGGCAAAATTACACGGAAAAAGTCCGTATTCCCATGCTCGAGAAAAAGATCGCCGAAAGCAGCAAAGCAGACGAGAATGGTGACAAGAAAGACCCCAAAGTTTCCGATCTCGTATCGCTCAGCGTTGCATACTCGCGAATCGAGCAACCCGATAAAGCCCTTCCTCATATAATACAAGCCACCGAATTGAAGCCGGAGGACTGTTCTATTTGGTCACGTAAAGCTTCCTTTGAAAAAAAACTGGGTAAAGAAGAGTACACGCAAAGTCTCGAAAAAGGAGCCAAACTCTTCCACCGCTGGTGGGATATACCACTGGAGAGACGACTCGAAATTAAAAAAGAACAAGCCAAAGCGCAGAACGCAGAGGAGAGAAAAGAAGCACAGCAAGAAGATGTGCTCAGCGACGAAATTATTTGGCACTTCTCCCAAAAAGAGAAATGCTTTCGCCTCGACTCCAGACTGGCCGCTCAATATCTAAATGATGGAAATCACGCCAAGGTACAGCAAATGTATACCGACTTCTTGGATTTAGACGAGAATATGGCACTCGTATATGGCAACAGCGCTCTAATACAAGGCAAACTCGACGAAGCGGAGGCAGCGTATAGACAAGCGCTTCGCTTAGAGTCTACACCGGATCCTCGTTCCAGAACGGGTCTCGCATTGTACTTTGCAGACATGGGAGAATGGCGTTTCGCAGAACCTTTATTCGAAGAAGTTATGAATTCTTATCCCGGATCGGCCATGACCGGTTCTCTTTGGCTCGACAACGCGCGTTCCCAAAATGTCGATACCCTTAAGAAAGCATACGAGCTCAACCAAAAGCACCCCGACGTTCTCAACACCTACTTTTTGTTAATCCGCGAGTCAAAAGTCCACGGAAATAAACCGATGCTCGAGCAAACGTTTCAAGCTTTGGACGCAAAGTTTAAGGAACAAGAACCCTTTATGAAAGATCTGCTCTCTTACGGCGAAGGACCAGTGGTCGCTTATATTCGCTCTCTCGTACAACTCGAGCGTGTAGAAGAAGCACAAGAGTTATTTGACCTCTACTTGAAGGATTTGAGCTCAAATGGTTTGATCCTACTCGCAGCCGCCGACATCGCAGCCGCATCCGGAAAGCTCGAAACAGCGGAGTCTCTCTTACGAAGTGCAGGAAAGCTCAACGTATACAATCCGAGTTATGCTCTTCTTCTGCGATAAACGCTACAAGCTCTTGTAGATCAAACGCTCCAAGACTTCGCAGTAAAGCGCAAGACTCTTCTCATCAAACTTCATACCACTGCCATCGATGCTGAACTGTAAAATGGATTCCTCTCGGTATGCCCGAATGGCATTTTTAATGTTGGCAATGGAGAGGGATTCGGGTCGAACAATCTCATCGATGGCCAAACGCGCTTTACCGAATTCTTGAATTTTCTTCGGCAGTTCTTTGCGTGAGATATCCCGCGCGCGATACCCCGAAGCTGCACGAAGCGTGAGCAGATAAGACTCTAAAAAGTTTTGGGTTAGGCCGGCCAGTTCCTTCAACCGCGGTCGAGAAATACACCGGTATCCGTCCTCTGTTTTTTCCAGCGCACCATAGTCCACTAACTTTGGTAGAATCTCGCGATACAACGTTTCCGTATCTGTAGATGGGTCGCTAAAAAATTCATATCGCAAGAGGTAGTGCTGTAGTAAGAATAACTCCTCGGCTTTTTCAGTATCGGGTTCCACCAAAAGAGCGGATGCAACCATAGAAATGTGTCCAACAAAATGCATCAAACCATTTTTATAGTATTCAAGTGTAACGCGTGAGTCGTCTTCAATACGAATAATCTCCCCTTTCTCGTCTTCGATCTTTTGGATGCTCTTCTCTCCCAAAAACCGATTCAACGCTTGAATGACAACCCAACCACCGTGAGACAAAGAATCAGCAGAGGATGCCCCTTGGGCACGGAGCAGTTCATCAAAACGTCCGGCACGCTCTTGTACTTCTTGTAATCGTACGCCGCGCTTTCCCACCGAGAGCAAAGCCATCGCCGTGATGCCGGTCGGTAAGATCAACATCTTTTTTCCAATTCCATAGATGATCTTCTCGGCGATGCCCATCAAAATTTCTTTTTGCTGTCGCTCTTCCAGCACGTCCCACGTCTTTGGGAGTCGCGTATACTCTTTTTTCAAAGAGATCGGTTCGTCGACGCGAATATAGACCTTTCCAAACCGTTTCAATAAAACAGATGTTGCCTTTAAAACCCCCTTAACGCTTTCTTTGGTCTTACTCGTACCGGCCAGTTCTTTGGCATAACTCTTCTCTTCCGCAATTTTTTCGTAGGAAATCGATATGGGCAAAATCAAGATATCGCGATTGGCTCGGATATGACCGACCGTGTCCATGATCATGCCCAAAACGCCGATCTTGGGATATAGCAATTTTCCCGAACGTGAACGCCCACCTTCTATAAAGAATTCAATTGGAAACTCATCGCGCATCAACAGACGAAGATAGCTTTGAAAGACCACCGGAAAAATATCTTCGTCTTTAAAGGAACGGCGAATAAAAAAGGCTCCACAGCGTCGAAAAAGAGTTCCCAGGGGTGGAAAAGCAAGATTTTCTCCGGCGACGATGTGTGGTAAAACCAAGCCGTTTTCGTAACAGACACTGGAAAGAAGAAGATAATCCAAATGGGAACGATGGGACGGAATCAATATCGGTGTTCCTTTGCGTATGGCATCGCGGATCCGATCCAAATCCTCTTCCCCTATATCGATGCCGGGGTAAATACGGCTCCAAATAAATCGACACACCCAACCCATCAGTTTAATGGTGCGAAAAGAAAAGCGCGCTGCAATATGTCGGAACGTTTTCTCGACTTCTCGACGTATTTTCTCCTCTGACTTATTTCGTTCTTTGGCTACGCGCTGAATCAAATTTTTTATATCTGGATGATCCATAACCAAGCGCCTTGACCACGCGTATGATCGAATGCGAGGGCCGCGAATGACATGAGACTCGCGATACAAGTACCGACGAAGCAAAAGGCGAACTACCCGTGCTTGCCGATTCGGTGTATTCTTAGCGTAACGCGAGAGTAATTCTCGTAAATTGACTGGAGAGCCCGCTTGAATGATGGGCTGGTGATCCCGGTTGATCACATGCAGCAATTTTTGTAAAGGACCGGGCTCGTCCTCTGCGCCCAACAAAAA